>JAVKGX010000007.1 GCA_031432545.1 Armatimonadota bacterium | reverse complement strand
CCGGCGGGTCGTCGTCCAGTAGCCAGCGCTCGAGCGGCCCCGGGGAAACGTGCCGTTCCGCGGGGCCGCAGCGTGCGCTGCGACAAATTGGGAAGATTCCGGTATCATTCGTCGTGAACATGATCCCCATCGCGCGTCCTGCGATCAGCGAAGACGACAAAGCCGCTGTCCTGCAGGTCTTGGAGTCTGGCCAGCTCGCCCACGGCGAGTGGGTAGAGCGGTTCGAGGAGGCGTTCGCTGCGTACGTCGGTGTGCGCTACGCGATCGCTACGTCATCGGGCAGCACGGCGCTGGAGGCGCTGCTGGAAGCCGTCGGGATCGGTCCCGGCGACGAGGTCGTCGTTCCGCCGTTCACGTTTGTGGCGACCAGCAATGCCGTGTTGCAGCGGGGCGCGCGGCCCCTGTTCGTCGACATCGAGCCCGACACGTTCAACCTCGATCCGGACAGGTTGGAAGATGCCCTGCGCGCCCGGCCGAACGTGAAAGCCGTGCTCGTTGTCCACCTCTATGGGCTGCCGGCGCGGATGGACGCCATCACGGAGGTCACGGCGCGCCACGGCGTGCTGCTGCTCGAGGACGCGGCACAGGCACACGGCGCGGCGTTCCGCGGGCGGCGCGTGGGCAGTTTCGGTCAGGCCGGAATCTTCAGCTTCTACCCGACCAAGAACATCACGACGGGCGAGGGCGGGATGATCGTCACGTCGGACCCACAGATCGCTTCGCGCGCCCGCCTGCTGGTCCACGTCGGTACCGACGGCACGACCTATCGGTACGAGGTCATCGGCCACAACTACCGGATGACGAACATCGCGGCGGCGCTGGGGTGCAGCCAACTCCGGCGCCTCGACGCGGTCAACGCGGTGCGGCGGCGCAACGCCCTCCGGCTGAATGCGGCGCTGAAGGGGCTCCCGGGCATCATGCCGCCGGCCGAGCCCGAGGGGGCGTTCCACGTGTACAACCAGTACACGATCCGTTCCCGACGGCGCGATGCGCTGCAGGCCTACCTGACGGAGCGTGGGATCGGCACGAAGGTATACTATCCGGAACCGCTCCCACACACCCCCGCCTACCGTGGACTGGACATCGCGGAAGGACCGTGGCCGCAGACCGAGCGCGCGTGCAGGGAGGTCCTGTCGCTGCCCGTGCACCCCGGACTGACCGACGAGGATCTGGAGACGGTGGCCGAGGCCGTGCGCGCGTTCGCGATCGAGCGGGCGGGGGCACCCGCATAGCCGTGGGAGGCCGCATGGACAAGATCCGTGTCGGCGTGGTCGGCCTGGGCAAGTGGGGACGGCACCATGTCCGCATCTATCACCAGCTTCCGGACGCGGCGTTGGCTGCCGTCGTGTCTCCCAATCCCGACGAGGTGGCCGAGTTCTCGGCCCGGTACGAGACACGCGGTTACGTCGACCACCGCGAGCTGATCGGGCGCGTCGACGCCGTCAGCGTCGTCGCGCCCACGATCTACCACTATCAGATCGCGAGGGACCTGCTCGAAGCGGGAATCCACGTGCTGGTTGAGAAGCCGATCACCAGCCGAGTGGAGGAGGCCCACGACCTCATCCTGACGGCCCGGCGCAACCGCAGCGTGCTGCTCGTCGGCCACATCGAGCGGTTCAAGCCGTCGGTCGAAGAGTTGATGGCGCGCGTGCGGGAGCCGCTGTTCGTGCAGGCGCGTCGGGTACGCCCCTATCAACCCGGACGTGCGATGGACGTCGGGGTCGTGATTGACCTGATGATCCACGACATCGACATCATCCTGTCGCTGAGCGGCTCACACGTACGACGCGTAACGGGCATCGGCGCGCGGTTGTACGGGCAGGAGGAAGACCTGGCGGTCGTTCACCTGACGCTGGAGAGCGGGTGTATGGCAAGCCTGGTCGCCAGCCGCGTCTCGCCGGTGAAGGCCGCGGAGATCGAGGTCACGATGCCGGATGGCTCCGTCCACCTCAACTACCTGCGGGAGCAGATGACGATCCGGCGGGGCTCGCAGTGGGAGGAGCTGCCGGTGCGCCACGAGGAGCCGCTGCGCGCGGAGTTGCGGCACTTCCTGCGCTGCGTGCGCGGGGAGCAGACGCCGCGCGTGCCGGGCGAAGCGGGTCTGGAGGCCCTGGAGGTGGCGCAGCGGATCCTGGACTCGATGAGTGTGGTGACCCCGAAGGTGAGGGTGTAAGCGGCCGTCAAGCGCTGTCGACGGCGACGCAAGAGACGATCTTGACGACGCCGTGCACCTTGCGGATCTCAGCGGTGATGCGCGGGATGTCGCGGGTGTGCTCGGCTCTCAGCACCGCGATCACGTCGTAGTCGCCCATTGTGGCGTGCGCCTCGCTGACGCCGGCGATCGCGCGGACCTCGCGGGCGACCTGGCCCGGGGTGTTCCCGTCCAGGGACACCATCAGGAAGGCGACGTGGGCCATGCTGTCTTCGCCGCCGGCAGGCATTCCTCTTCCTCAGTCTACCCGCTCGACGGCCTCGCGTACCAGCGATGCGATGACCGCCGCACCGCGGCGGATGTCCTCTTCGCTGATCCCGCCGTAGCCGAGCAAAAGGCCCTGGCGATCTGGCCGCGCGAGGTAGCAGGGAGCGATGGTGTGCACGATCACGCCGCGGGTGGCCGCCTGCCGCGCGATCGCCTCGGCGTCCAGGGCCGGATGGAGTTCGAGGAAGGCATGCAGCCCCGCGTCCAGGCCGCGTAGCGTGGCCATCGGCTCCAGGCCGCTGAGTGCCTCGCGTAGGGCCGCCCGCCGGGCGGCGTAGTGGCGCCGCACGCGAGCGATGTGGCGCGAGAAGTCGCCTTCGGCGATGAGCGTGGCGACCGCGCGCTGAACGGGCCAGGGGGTGTGGTCCTCGGTCTGCTGCTTGAGTTCCAGGATGCGGCGGCGCAGCGTCGGCGCGGCGACGACGTATCCCAGGCGGAGCACCGGCGTGAGCACGTCGGAAAACGTCCCGACGTAGGCGACGCAACCCGCGCCGTCCAGGCCCGCGGCTGCAGGGATCGGCGGGCCGCCGTAGCGCAGCTCGCTGTCGTAGTCGTCCTCTACGATCAGGACGCCGTGGCTGGCGGCCCACTGCAGCAGGCGCATTCGCCGCGGGACCGGAAGACGACCGCCGAGCGGGTAATGGTGCGAGGGTGTCACGTAGACGAGAACCGGGGGCGGACGGGTCGGAAGGAGGTCCACCCGCAGGCCGTCGTCATCTGCGGGTACCGGGACGAGTGACGCACCCTCCGCCCGGAGGATCTGTCTGGCCACGGGGTATCCGGGCTCCTCGACGGCTGCCGGATCGCCCGGTCGGACGACGGCGCGGGCCAGCAGTCGCAACGCCTGCATCGCCCCGGGCGTGACGACCACGTCGTCGGGTCCGCACCGCAAACCCCGGGCCTGGCGCAGGTAGGCTGCGATGGCGGTTCGGAGGTGGGGATCACCCTCCGGTGGGCTGTCGTCGTGTGAGGGAAGCCTCCGGGCCACCGACCGCCACATACGCTTCCACAGGCGCAACGACAGGACCCGTGTATCGGTGCGACCCACCGTGAACTCGATGGCCGCCTTGGCGCGCAGGTCGGCGGCTGGGTAGGGCGAGCTGGGGCCGGGCGGAGCAGGGTCCTCCAAAGGAGTCAGGCCAGCCAGTTCGGCAGCCACATATGTCCCTGAACCGCGCCGACCCTCCAGGTATCCCTCCGCACCCAGTTCTTCATAGGCCCCGACCACGACGGTTCGGGAGACCCCCAGGGAAACGGCCAGCGCGCGGCTGGAGGGCAGTCGTGCACCCGGGGCCAGTTGGCCGTCCCGAATGGCGGTACGGATCCGGCCGGCCAGCTGCCGCTGGAGCGGCACTCGTTGCCTTCGGTCGAGATCGAGAGGCAGACCCACGGGCTAGACAAGTGGACCTATGAAATACGACGTGTTTGGATATTTCCAAAGTCCATTTCATAGTGTACCTGGTCAGGTAACGGTCGGCTAGGGCGACTTTCGGAAAGGACAGGGGGTATCGTGATGGACACCAGGCACCTGACGACAGGGGCTCTGGCTACGGCGCTGGTGACGGCGGCGACGATGGCAATCCGCATCCCGGTTCCGGCCACCGGAGGGTACATCAACTTGGGCGAGACGATGATCTACCTTACCGCGCTGCTGTTTGGGCCGGTCTTCGGGCTCGTAGCCGGCGCGATCGGCTCGGCCCTCGCCGACGTGCTCGCCGGGTACGCGTCGTACGCGCCGTTCACGTTCGTCATCAAGGGTGCAGAGGGTTGGCTGGTAGGGTGGATCGCGTGGCGGGGCTTGAGGGGGATGCAGGCCCATATGGGGCGGATGGTGGCTTCAGCCCTCGTCGCGTGCGCGGTGGGTGGAGCGTGGATGGTCTTTGGGTACTACGTCACCCAGGCGTTCCTGCTGGAGCTGGGCCCGCAGGCCGCGGCCGCCGAACTGCCGGGCAACCTGTTCCAGGTGGGATCGGGCATCGTGGTCGCGGTGCCTGCGGCGGCGATTCTGCGGCGCGCGGCGCCGCGGGTCCCGTAGATGCGGGTCGGAAAGGTTCCGCCCGAACTGTTGGAGCGCCTGGTCTACCCCCATCTCGGCCGCAGGCCAGAGGTCTTGGTCCGCGCCGGCATCGGGGAAGACTGCGCGGTGGTGGACTTCGGCGAGTGGGTGTGCGTGCTGACCACCGACCCCATCACGGGTGCGGTCCGCCGCCTGGGCCGGATCGCGGTGTACGTGGCCACCAACGACCTGGGCGCCACCGGCGCGGAGCCGGTGGCGCTTTTGATGGACGTCCTCCTCCGGGAGGGAGCGAGCGAGGAGGAACTCCGTCAACTCATGGAGGACGCGGGGCGTACGGCCGCAGAGCTGGGGGCCGAGATCGTGGGCGGACACACCGAGGTGACCGCGGGACTTGCGAGGACCCTTGTGGTCACCAGCGCGGTGGGCCGCGCACGCAAGGACGCGTTCGTGACCAGTGCCGGTGCCCGGCCTGGGGACACCCTGGTTCTCACCAAGGCTGCCGGACTGGAGGGCACTGCGATCCTTGCCGCCGACTACGAGGCTCACTTCCGGCGGCGTCTGGGCGAGGATTTGGTGCGGCGGGCCCAGGGGTTCCTCGATGAGATCAGCGTGGTGCGGGAAGGCCGGGCTGCGGTCCGTGCCGGTGCGCGCGCCATGCACGACGCGACAGAGGGGGGTGTGCTGGCGGCGGTGGCGGAGATGGCCAGGGCGTCCGGGGTGGGTGTGGAGCTGTACGTGGACCGCGTCCCCGTCCGGGCCGAGACCGATGCCGTGTGCTCCGTAGTGGGCATAGACCCCCTCGGCTTGGTCAGCAGTGGGGCCCTGCTTGTGGCGACCCCTGTGCCCGAGCGAACTCTGGCCGCCCTGGTGGAAGCCGGGGTCCCCGCGGCGGTGGTGGGGAAGTTCGTGGACAACGGAAACTGGAAGGTCTCAGGCTGTGCCCGGCAGCCCCTGGAGCCCTATCCGGTGGACGAACTGTGGCGGGCCCTGGAACGACTGGAAAGCGAGGCGGCAGGCGGGAGGTGATGGCGTTGCGTGAGGTCGGGACAGAACGGATCAAGCGGGGGCTCGCCCAGATGCTCAAGGGCGGGGTGATCATGGACGTGACCAGCCCCGAGCAGGCCTGCATCGCGGAGGACGCGGGTGCGGTGGCGGTGATGGCGCTCGAGCGCGTGCCCGCCGACATCCGGGCGGAGGGCGGTGTCGCCCGAATGGCGGAACCCGCCCGCATCAAGGCCATCATGGCCGCGGTCACCATCCCCGTGATGGCCAAGGTCCGGATCGGCCACTTCGTGGAGGCCCAGGTGCTGGAGGCCATCGGGGTGGACTTTGTCGACGAGAGCGAGGTCCTGACCCCCGCGGACGAAGACCACCACATCGACAAGCGGCGCTTCCGTGTGCCCTTCGTATGCGGTGCCCGCGACCTGGGGGAAGCCCTCCGGCGCATCGGGGAGGGTGCGGCCATGATCCGGACCAAGGGCGAGGCCGGCACCGGCAACGTAGTGGAGGCGGTCCGGCACGTTCGGCAGATCTTCGACGAGATCCGCCGGCTGCAAGCCCTGCCGGAGGAGGAGCTGATGAGCGCTGCCCGCGACCTGCGCGCGCCCTTTGAGCTGGTGGCGGAGGTCCGGCGGCTGGGACGGCTACCCGTGGTGAACTTCGCGGCGGGCGGCATCGCCACGCCCGCGGATGCGGCGATGATGATGCAGCTGGGCTGTGACGGCGTGTTCGTGGGCAGTGGGATTTTCAAGTCCGAGGACCCCGCTCGCCGCGCTCGTGCCATCGTGGACGCGGTGGCTCACCACGACGACCCTGACGTCGTGGCCCGGGCGTGTGAGGGTCTGGGCGAGCCCATGCGGGGGTTGGACGTGCGGCGTCTGCAACCTGCAGAACTGCTGCAGACCCGAGGTGGGTAAGGGCAGGAGGTGGTTTCCGTGAGGGTCGGCGTGCTGGCGCTGCAAGGAGACGTTTCCGAACACGCGGAGGCGCTGCGCCAGGCCGGTGCCGAGTCGGTCCTGGTGCGGACGCCGCAGGCGCTGGAGGACGTCCAGGCCCTGGTCCTCCCGGGCGGCGAGAGCACCACCCTGGGCGCCCTCATGGCGCGCTGCGGGCTCGACCAGGCCATCCGCCGACGCGCACAGGAGGGCATGCCGCTGTTTGGCACGTGTGCGGGGCTGATTCTCATGGCCAGCCGGGCGGCGGGCGGCGAGCCGGCCCTGCTCGGTGTCATGGACGTGACGGTGGAACGGAATGCCTACGGCCGGCAGCGGGAGAGCTTCGAAGATGACTTGCACTGCCCCGCGGTGGACCCCAGCCCCTTCCGCGTGGCGTTTATCCGCGCACCTGTGGTCACGTGGGTGGGAGACGGCGTGGAGGTGCTGGCCCGGCACGAGGGGCTGCCGGTGCTCGTCCGCCAGGGGCACCTGCTGGGCGCCACCTTCCATCCGGAGGTCACCGGCTACGCGGGCGTGCACCGCTACTTCTGCGGCATGCTGCCGCCCGAGCAGGCAGACGGGCGCCCTTGACGCGTGGCGCGCCGTGCGATAATGGAGGTGCGGTGCAGCCGCCGCGCAAAAGCACATAGCAAGCCCTGGGGGAGCTCGGAAGAGCCGGGCTGAGAGTGCGGCCGGCCCAGCGGGCCACTGCTGCAGACCCCGAAGACCCGATCCAGGTAATGCTGGCGTGGGGAAGTGGCCAGACCACGGATACCGCCAGGTCCTGCTCGGGCCTGGCGGTCGCATCTTCGAAGGTGCATTGCGCCGCGGGCGTAAGGCGCAGACACGGGAAATGACGCGGAGGCTTGTCCTCACGGCGATCTTTGCGGCCGTCCCGGTGGTCCTGTCCTTCGTGCCAGGGTCCATTCCGGTGGCGGGCGCAAAGTTGCTGCCCTGGCAGCACATGACCAACGCGGTTGCCGGGGTGGCGCTGGGGCCGTGGTACGCGGCGCTGGCCGCCACGCTCGCCGCGGTGCTCCGCAACCTGTTCGGCGTGGGTACCTTGCTGGCGTTCCCGGGAGGGATCCCGGGCGCGCTGGTCGTCGGGCTTGCTTTTGCCCGCTGGCGACGCTCATGGGTGGCGCTGCTCGAACCGATCGGCACGGGACCGGTCGGTGCCACCGTCGGAAGCCTGCTGATCGCTCCGGCCCTGATGGGAAGTGCAATCCCGATCGCAACACTCCTGCCGCTGTTCTTGGCCAGCAGCATCCCGGGGTCGATCCTGGGCTGGCTGGTGCTGAGGGTGCTAGACGGTGCGCGCGTGCCGCACCGCACGCACGGATGAGAGCCGATCGCGTTCCGGTCGGGCCTCTGCCCGCAGAGCTCGCTGAGCTGGCCAGCGAGTGGCTCGCGCGCGTGCGGGAGCGGCGGCCCCTCGTGCACCACATCACCAACTTCGTGGCGATGAACGACACGGCCAACGTCACCCTCGCCGTGGGCGCCTTGCCGGTGATGGCGCACGCGCGGGAAGAAGTCGAGGACATGACCGCCCTGGCTTCGGCGCTCGTGCTCAACATCGGAACCCTCACACCCGCCTGGGTGGAGTCGATGCTGGTGGCCGGACGGTGCGCCAACCGAAACGGAATCCCCGTGGTGCTCGACCCGGTGGGGGTCGGTGCCACACCCCTGCGCACGGCCAGCGCGCTGCGGATCCTCGACCAGGTGGAAGTCGGGGTGGTCCGCGGAAATCTCGGCGAGATGTCGCATCTGGTGGGGGTGGACGCCGAGGTCCGGGGTGTGGAGTCGGTCGCTGCCGCGGCAGCACCCGACGTTGTCGCCCGTAGAGTCGCTGACAACCACGGAGTGGTCGCTGCGGTCACAGGAGCTCGCGACTGGGTGGCGGGCCCGGGGCGCCTGCTGGCCGTGGACAACGGACACCCGATGCTGCAGCGGATCACAGGTACGGGTTGTATGGCAACGACGGTGATCGCCTGTTTCGTCGCGGTCGTCGATGATGCTGCATCCGCGGCTGCAGCCGGCCTCGCGTACTTCGGATATGCGGCGGAGGTCGCGGCATCCCGGGCGACCGGCCCCGGAAGTTTCAGGGCGGCCCTGCTGGACTGCCTCGCCGCACTGAGCCCCGGCGACGTGCGGCGGGGCGTGCGGGTACAGGAAAAGGCGCAATCGGCGACGCCTGGGCGGAAGGAGGACGGCGGTCCGTGAGGCTCGACCTCAGAGTGTACGTGATCACCGATCCAGGCGCGGGCGATCATGAGGACCTCGCCCGGGCAGCCCTCGCCGGCGGCGCGACCGTCGTGCAGCTTCGAGACAAGCGGGCCACGTCGCGACGGCTGTACGAGGTCGCCGTGAGGCTGCAGCATCTGGTGGCGGAAGCCGGCGTTCCGCTCATCGTGAACGATCGGGTGGACGTGGCACTCGCGGCGGGGGCGGCGGGTGTTCACCTGGGACCGGACGACCTCCCGGTGGGCAGCGCGAGGCGGATTCTCGGATCTTCAGGGATCGTCGGAGCCTCCGCCGGGACGGTGGCCGAGGCCGTGGAGGCCGAGCGGGCCGGGGCGGACTACATCGGTGCGGGTCCGGTGTTTGCGACCGCCACCAAACCCGATGCCGGCGTGCCCATCGGGCTGGAGGGATTGCGACGGATCGCGGCTGCGGTGCGCGTCCCCGTCGTCGGGATCGGTGGCATCACGGCGGAAAACGCCGGCAGCGTGATCGCAGCCGGGGCGTCCGGCGTGGCCGTCATCTCCGCAGTCGTTGCAACGGAGGACAAGGTGGGCGCGGCGCGCGCGATTCGCCAGGCCGTGGATGCCACCCTCGCCCAACGCGGGGCGGAGGTGCGATGAGCGTGGTACGGGCGTTGACAATCGCGGGTTCTGACTCCGGCGGCGGGGCCGGCATCCAGGCCGATCTGAAGACCTTTTCGGCGCTGGGCGTCTTCGGGATGACTGCGGTCACGGCGATCACGGCCCAGAACACGAGGGGCGTGTTGGCCGTGCAGGAGGTTCCTGCGGACGTGGTCGCTGCGCAGATCGACGCGGTGGCCACCGACATCGGGATCGATGCGGCGAAGACCGGGATGCTCGCCAGCGCCGCGATAGTCGAAGCGGTCGCCGACCGCGTGCGGGCGCGGCGCATCGACAACCTCGTCGTCGACCCGGTGATGATCGCCAAGAGTGGGGCACCGCTGCTGCGAGCCGACGCGCAGGAAGCGCTGGTGCGGCTGCTGCTGCCGCTCGCCCGAATCGTGACACCGAACCTCCACGAAGCCGGCGCGCTCGTGGGCCGCAGGATCGAAGACCTGGAGGAGATGCGCGAAGCCGCCCGGCGGATCGCCGAGTTCGGACCGCGCCTCGTGCTCCTCAAAGGGGGGCACCTCTCTGGGGATCCGACGGACGTCGTCTACGACGGCCGGACGTTCACCGAGTTGCACGCTCCACGCATCGCTACCCACCACACGCACGGTACCGGCTGCGTGCTGTCGGCGGCGATCGCAGCCTACCTCGCGAAGGGCGTACCGCCCATCGACGCGATCGCGGGTGCCAAACGCTTCGTGACCCGGGCCATCGAGGCGGCCCTGCCCCTGGGCGGCGGGTTCGGGCCGTGCAACCCGCTGTTCGACGCGATCTCGCCCGACGACGGATTCTTACAAGGAGGAAACGAGCATGCGGAACCCCAGAGTTCGCATCATCGCTGAGATCGGCATCGCCGTCGCGCTCGGCGCGGTGCTGGGTCTGGTGAAGGTGTACAAGCTGCCGCAGGGCGGGTCGATCACGGCCGCGAGCATGGTGCCGATCTTCTACGTTGCCCTGCGCTGGGGGATCGGTCCCGGCGTGCTGGCCGGCGTCTTGTTGGGGCTGGTGAACTACCTGATCGAGCCCGTGTTCTTGCACCCCCTACAGTTTCTGCTCGACTATCCGGTGGCCTTTGGAGCGCTTGGGCTGGCGGGTCTGCTGACGCACCGTCCGGCACTGGGCGTCGTCGTCGGGGGAGCGGGGCGGCTCGCATCGCACTTCCTCAGCGGGGTGGTGTTCTTCGCGCAGTACGCCCCCGAGGGGATGAACCCGATGGTGTACTCTGCCATCTACAACGGGTCGTACATGCTGCCGGAGATCGTGATCAGCGTGTTCGTGACGCTGCTCCTCCTGCGGTCGCTGCCCCGACCCCAGCCGCAGGCGTGAGCGACCCGTTCGCCGTCATCGTCGCCGGGGGGCGAGGCCCTGTGCCTCGTCGTTACGGGGCTGCAGGACTGCTCGTGTGCGCCGACGGCGGTCTGGCACGCGTGCTGCGGGCGGGCTGGACTCCTCACGTGCTCGTGGGGGACTGGGACTCGCTCGACCGGTCCTTGCTCGACCGCCTCGACGGCACACGGATCGAGCGGATCCGATACCCCGCCGACAAGGACAAGACCGACACCGAGCTGGCGGTGGACGTCGTCGCCGATCGCGGCTACTCGCGGGCCTTCCTGCTGGCCGGGCTGGGCGGCCGGATCGACCACGCGCTGGCGAACCTGCTGCTCACGCGCTACGCGGCAGACAGGGGGGTCGATCTGCGGGTGGTGGCCGCCGGTACGCTCGTGCAGTTCGTGCGGGGCGGGGCTGTACTCGATGCCCGACCGGGCGACTGGGTGTCGCTGTTCTCGCTGCGGGGGCACAGTTCGGGAATCTCCACGCGCGGACTACGGTTCGTTCTGGTGGACGGCGCTCTGACGATGGGCAGCTCGCTGGGTGTGAGCAACGAGGTCACCTCGGCCCAGCCGACGGTAGAGGTTCGGGACGGCGAGCTGTTGGCCGTTCGCATCCGGCGCGGACGCGCACGATGAACGCCGTGGAGGGGAACATGGAGACCTTGGTGCGGGCCGTGGCCGGCAACCGTGCGGTGCGGGTCGTGGCGTCGGTGACGACCCGACTCGTGGAGGAGGCGCGGTCGCGGCAGGGCAGCGCACCCACCGCAACCGCCGCACTGGGCCGGGCGCTGACGGCTTCGGGGCTGCTGGCGGGCATGCTGAAGGGGGAGCAGAAGGTCACGATCCGCGTGCTGGGCGACGGACCGCTGGGCGGCATCGTGACCGACGGTACTGCTGCGGGCGATGTCCGCGGGTACGTGCAGAACCCCGAAGTCGATCTGCCTCCGCGATCGCGGCACAAGCTCAACGTGGGTGCGGCGGTGGGCAGGGGCACGATCCACGTGACGCGGGATCTGGGACTGCGCTATCCGTACCACGGGAGCGCTCCGCTGGTCTCCGGAGAGATCGGTGAGGATCTGGCGCACTACCTCGCGCGTTCCGAGCAGATCCCGTCTGTTGTGTCGCTGGGCGTGCTCGTGGAGCGGGACGGACGAGTCGGGGCGGCGGGTGGCTTCATCGTACAGGTCATGCCCGGGGCTGATCCGGAGGCGGTGGCGTATCTGGAAGCGCACGTCCGGACCCTGCCGCCCGTAACCCATCTGGTGCGCCAGGGGATGGGTCCGGCGGACCTGGCGCGCATGGGACTGGGCGACCTGGGCATGCACATGGTCGAAGAGCGCGCCGTGCGCTTTCGCTGTACCTGCTCGCGCGAACGCGTCGAGGGTGTCCTGTTGAGCCTGGGGTGCGAGGAGATCCGGTCCCTGCTCGCACAGGAGGGGAGGGCCGAGGTGCGCTGCAGGTTCTGTGGAGAGGTCTACCTGCTTGGGGAGGAGGCGCTGCGGGAGCTGCTGGGGCGCTTGGGACCAGGCCTGCGGCCGGTATCCTGACGGTTTCGTTGCGCGGCTCAGACGGCGCGCTTGACCTTTCCGGCTTTCAGGCACGAGGTGCAGGCGTAGATCCGGCGGGTGACACCGCCGACCACCGCACGGACCCGCTGCAGGTTGGGGGCAAACCGCCGCTTGGTGTGGCGGTTGCTGAAGGAGACGCTGTGCCCGCTGGTGGGCTGCTTGCCGCAGACGTCACACTGCCTGGCCATGGAAGGACCTCCTGCCACCCGACGATCCGCCGCATTCTAGCACGCCCCCGGTCTGACGGCAAACGCCAGGAAATGGGCCGCAGAGGGCGAACAAACGATTGATGTCGACCCGCACGGCGTACGATCCGAACATGCCGGTGCAGTACCTCAAGGGCGTCGGCCCCTCGCTCGCTGAGGCGCTGGCAGCTCGCCTGGGGATCCGCACGGTCGAGGATCTCCTGTACCACCTCCCCAGACGTTACGAAGATCGCCGCAACTTCGACACGTTGCACGCCGCCCCCCACGGCGAGTTCCGCACGTTCCACGTGAAGGTCGTGCGCGTTGTGCAGCACCGCGTGCGCGGCCGCAAGACGCTCACGGAGGTCCACGTGACGGACAACACGGCACTGGCGATCGCGAAGTTCTGGGGCAGCCGCTACTACCACAAGACTCTCACCCCGGGCACCGAAGCCGTGCTGTGGGGGCGCGTGCGTCGCGGGCGCGGCCAGATCGAGATCGAGAACCCTGAAGTCGAGCTGCTGGGTCGCGACGAAGACGCCCTTCATACCGGTCGAATCGTGCCCGTGCACCCGGCCAGCGAAGGGCTGTCCACCCGGCTCATCCGGCGGATCGTCCACGGTGCCGTGGAGCGCTACGCGGCCGACGTCCCAGATCCTCTGCCCGAGGAAATCCGGTCTGCACACGACCTCATGCCGCTGGCCGAAGCGATCGGCGCGGTGCACTTCCCGGATGATCCGGCGTCGGCTGGACGCGCCCGCCGCCGGTTGGCTTTCGACGAGTTGTTGGCACTCCAGCTCGCGCTGCTCCTGCGGCGGCGAGGTGTCGTCGCCTCCCGAAAGCCGCACCGCTACCGTGCCGACGGCAGCCTGCTGGAGGCCTTCGTGGCATCCCTCCCGTTCGCGCTGACGGGAGCCCAATCTCGGGTGATCGAGGAGATCCGTCGCGAGATGTACTCGCCACACCCCGTCAACCGTCTGCTCCAGGGCGACGTGGGATCCGGCAAGACGGTCGTGGCCGCGGCCGCAGTGGTCCTGTGCGTGCAAGGAGGACACCAGGCGGCGGTCATGGCCCCCACCGAGATCCTCGCAGAGCAGCACTACCTGACCTTCCGACGCATGCTGGAACCTCTGGGCATCCAGACGGTCCTGCTGTCCGGCGGACTGCGCGGGGCCGAACGAGATGGACGCCTAGCGCAGATTGCCTCGGGAGAGGCCGATTTGGTGGTCGGCACTCACGCGTTGTTGCAGGAGGACGTCGTCTTCGACAGGCTGGCGCTGGTCGTCGTGGACGAGCAGCACAAGTTCGGAGTCATGCAGCGGGCGGCGCTGCGGGAAAAGGGGCACGATCCGGACGTCTTGGTGATGACCGCGACGCCGATCCCGCGCACCCTGGCGCTGACGTTGTACGGCGACCTGGACGTGTCGGTGTTGGACGAGCTGCCGCCGGGGCGCAAGCCCGTCGGGACCCACCACCGGTTCCCGTCGCAGCGCGAGCGCGTCTACGCGTTCTTGCGCCAGGAGGTCGCGGCCGGCCGCCAGGCATACATCGTGTGCCCGCTGGTGGAAGAGTCGGACAAGCTCGCGGCGCGGGCGGCGACGGAGATGCACGAGCGGCTAGAGCGCGACGTCTTCCCGGATCTGGCGCTGGGACTTCTGCACGGCCGCATGACAGTCCAGCAGAAGGAAGCGGTCATGGACGCCTTCCGCGCGAGGCGGATTCAGATCCTGGTGGCCACGTCGGTGATCGAGGTGGGGATCGACGTCCCCAACGCCACGGTGATGGTCATCGAGGACGCCGACCGCTTCGGCCTCGCCCAGCTGCACCAGCTGCGCGGCCGTGTCGGGCGCGGTTCGGAGCGCTCCTACTGTATCCTAATCTCGGCGTTGCCCACCGAAGAGGCTCGGAGGCGCATCGAGGCGATGGTCCAGACCAACGATGGATTCCGCCTCGCCCAGGTCGACCTGGAGCTGCGGGGGCCGGGTGAGTTCTTCGGCACGCGGCAGCATGGGATGCCGGATCTGCGGATCGCCGACCCGATCCGTGACGTCACCCTGCTCGAGGAGGCCCGGCGGGTCGCCGCAGCGACGCTCGAGCAGGACGCGGCGCTGACGCTGCCGCAGCACCGAATGCTGCGAGACGTGCTGCTGCGGCGGTACGGCGAGTCACGTTCGCTGCTGGCAGCAGGATAGGGTGAAGTCGCCCGAGGTACGCATTGAGGATCTCGGCGGGCGAGGCGAAGGGACGACGGCTCCGGGTGCCTAGGGGCGGGGCGGTCCGGCCCACCCAGGACCGCGTCCGGGAGGCCATCTTCAACGCGCTGGGCGACCGCGTCGTCGGCGCGCGTGTGCTCGATCTCTTCGCCGGGGCGGGCACGCTCGGCATCGAGGCCCTCAGCCGGGGCGCCGATTGCGTGGTCTTTGTCGAGCGGGATCCCAGGGCGGTCGGTGTGCTGCGAGACAACCTCGCGGCGTCGGGGTTCGCCGATCGCGGCGAGGTCTGGCGCTCGGACGCGCTGCGGGCGATCCGGACGCTGGCCGAGCGGAGAGAGGCGTTCGATGTGGTGTTGTGCGATCCCCCTTACGGCGCCGGGTGGGCGGAGCGTGCGCTCGACGTGCTCTCGCACAGCGGCATCGTCGGCTCGGGTGGGTTGGTCGTGGTGGAAGCGGGACGTGGGGAGTCGATCCGCACGCCCCGAGGCTTCCGCCGTGTGCGGGAGCGCGCATACGGCGAGACGCTCGTCCTCTTCTTTGTGCGCGAGGACAACGGTCGGGGGTGAGTGTTGACGACCGCGGTCTACCCCGGTTCCTTCGACCCCATCCACAACGGCCATCTGGACCTCATCCAGCGCGCCTGCCGGCTGTTTGATCTGATCGTCGCCGTCGCCGAAAACGCCCAGAAGCGGCCGCTGTTCGGGCTGGAGGAGCGCGCCGACATGATCCGGGCGGCCACGCGCCACATGCCGCGGGTGCGGGTGGAGACGTTCGACGGGCTGACTGTGGAATTCGCTGCGCGCTGCGGCGCGACGGTGATCGTCAAGGGGCTGCGCGGCCCGGCCGATCTCGAATACGAGATGCGGATGGCCGCGGTCAACGCCCACCTGGCACCGCATCTGGAGACCGTGTTTTTGGCGACGCGACCGGAGTACGCGTTCCTCAGCTCCACGCTGATCCGGGAGGTTGCGGCCCTGGGCGGCAGCGTTCGCGGGCTGGTCCCACAAGCGGTGGAGCGATCCTTGCGGGATCGGTTGCGCAACGGCGGCTGACATGGAGAGCGTTCTGGAGTTGCTCGATCGTCTGGAAACCCTCATCACGCGTGGGGGCGCCGTCCCGCTGACGGACAAACGGATGGTCGACGAGAAAGAGGCGGTGGCGCTGCTGAGGATGATCCGGGCACGCCTCCCGCACGAGATGAGCGAGGCCCACCGGCTCCGGGTTGCCGCGGAACAACTGCTGCACCGGGCTCAGGAGGAGGCCCGCACGATCGTCGTCCGCGCACAGGAGCACAGCGCGCGGCTGGCCGAAGAACACGAGGTGGTGCAGCAGGCGCAACGCAAGGCGGACGAGATCCTGGAACGCGCGCGGGCGAGCGCGGACGATACGCAGCGCGGGGCGGAGGACTACGCCCGTCAGGTACTCGACGACCTCGAGCAGGGCGTGCTGCGGATTCTGATGAGCATCCGCAAGGGCAAGCAGCTGCTGGACGAGCGTCAGCATCGCTGACCGCGCACACGCGCGGTGCCGGAGCCTGAAAACCGCTTCCCGTCTGAGTTTGCGTCCTTGACAGGGGGCCGGACGAAACCTATGATCTTCGAAGTTGGCGGACAGGAAGTCATGCGAGTTGCGTTCTCGGACGTCTTTGCGGCCCCGGGCGCCGTGGTGCATCGGACGATACGGACGGCGATTCCGTCCGGCGTGCCCGACATCGCCTTCGGCGCGGTGGTAGAAGGGCACGTGGAACTGCGCGGGGTCGGCCGGCGGGTGTACGTGACGGGCCGGGCGAGGGCCGAAGCCGAACTGGTGTGTTCGCGGTGCCTGCGGACGTTTACGGGGGCCATCGACGCAACGGTCGAGGAAATCTTCGATCCGGGACTGCCTCAGGGCGATGCCGTGTGGACCGACGGCGGTTTGCTCGTCATGCCCGCGCCGTATGCCGAGGTCGACGTGACGGAGTTGGTGCGTCAGCATCTGGTGCTCGCGGTGCCCTATGCGCCGCTGTGCCGCGCCGACTGTGCGGGGCTGTGCCCGGTCTGCGGCGCCGATCGCAACGTCACCGGTTGCGGCTGCAGGACCGAGCTGGCCGATGCCCGCTGGCGAGCTCTGGAAAGCATCTCCCGTGGCACGAAGGCCCCTTCGCCCGGAGGGCCGATGGCCACGGCTCCACGGAGGCCTGGATGAGTCGTTCGCGACGCCACTCCCACAGCCGCGTGGCGCGGCGCCGGGCGCGGTTCGCCGCGGTGGCACCGACGCTGGCACCATGCCCGAGGTGCAAGACCCCGAAGCAACCCCACCGGGTCTGTCCGTCGTGCGGCACGTACGACGGCCGTCAGGTCGTCCCGGTGGGTAACGACAAGCAGCCCAGGCACCGCCGCGCTTCGACCTGATCGGACCGACGGACGGTCGACCGAAAGAGGACTCGATGCGGATCGCGATCGACGCCATGGGTGGCGACCACGCGCCAGCCGAGATCGTGGCCGGGGCGGTGAGGGCCGCGCGCGATCTGGCAGTCGAAGTCGTACTGGTGGGTCCTGACGAGCGCATACGGGCGGAGCTGGCCTACCACCGGTTCCCCGATCCTCGCGTGCGCGTCGTGCACGCCGCGCAGGTGATCGAGATGCACGAGTCTCCCACGACCGCCCTGCGCCGCAAACCCGACAACTCGATCACACGCGCTCTGGAACTGGTGCGGAGCGGTCAGGCCGATGCGTTCTTCAGCGCCGGCAACACCGGGGCGGCAATGGCCGCGGCCTTGTTCACCCTGGGGCGCATCGAGGGGGTCGATCGACCGGCGATTGCCGCGGTGCTTCCCAACCTGACGGGGCGCATGGTGCTGATCGACGTCGGGGCGAACGTGGACTGCAAGCCGAGGCACCTGCTGCAGTTCGCGCTGATGGCGAGCGTGTACGCGGAGCGTGTCCTGGGAATTCCCTCCCCCCGTCTGGGGCTGCTCAGCAACGGCGAGGAGGCAACCAAGGGCAACGACCTGGTGCTGCGGGCGGGGGAGTTGCTGCGCGCGACGGATCTGAACTACATCGGGCACGTCGAGGGCAGAGACGTGTTCTTCGGGAAGGCCGACGTACTCGTGTGCGACGGATTCGTGGGCAACGTCCTGCTCAAGCTGGGAGAGGGGATGGCGCTGGCCCTCTTCCGGATCATCCGCGAAGAGGTGCGTCGCTCGACGCGGGCCAAGCTCGCCGCCTGGCTGTTGCGCCCGCGTCTGCGGGCCTTCCAGCGACGGGTCGACTACATCGAGTATGGAGGCGCTCCACTGCTCGGGGTGCGGGGCGTGTGCGTCATCGGCCACGGGTCCTCCGACGCACGGGCGGTGTACAACGCCGTCTGTGTGGCCCAGGACAGCGTCCGGCAGCGGATCGTCGACACCATCCACGAGGAGATGCGCCGGCTGAGTGCCGCGGCCAGCTCGGCCGACGCGCTGACTTCGACCTGACGACAAGGCAAGAGGTCGGAACGACAACGGGAGGCGGACCGGTGTACCCCACTTCGCGCATCGTCGGGCTCGGGCGTTACGTGCCCGACAAGGTCGTCACGAATTCCGACCTCGAGCGCTTGGTCGACACCACCGACGAGTGGATCACGGTCCGCACGGGCATCAAGGAGCGCCGAGTGGCCGCCGAATGGGAGGCTACGTCCGATCTGGCGATAAAGGCGGCCCACGAGGCGCTTGAGGCCGCGTCGGTCGATCCGACCGAGCTGGATCTGATCCTAGTCGGTACGGCCACCCCGGACACGATGTTCCCTGCGACGTCATGCATCGTACAGGATCGACTCGGTGCCCGCCACGCGGGGGCGATGGACGTCTCTGCAGCCTGCAGCAGCTTCGTGTACGCGATGGCGGTCGCCCACGCCCATCTGGTGTCCGGGCTGGCACGCAAGATCCTCGTCGTGGGTGCGGAGACGCTATCCCGGATCACGAACTGGAAGGACCGCAGCACGTGCGTCCTGTTCGGGGACAGCGCGGGGGCGGCGGTGATGGTCCCCTCCGGTGGCTCGCACGGGATCTTGTCGTTCTGGCTGGGCGCGGACGGCAGCGGCGCACCCTTGATCTCGCAACCCGCTGGGGGCAGCCGCCTGCCGGCATCGTTCGACACCGTGGAGCGGGGGCAGCACTACATCTCCATGAACGGCCGAGAAGTGTTCAAGTTCGCCAGCCGCATCATCCCAAAGGCGATCGAGGAAGCGGCCTCGCGCGCCGGGGTCTCGGTGGACGAGGTGGATCTGTTCATCCCCCATCAGGCCAACGTTCGCATCATCCAGGCCGCGGCCGAACGGCTGCGGCAGCCGATGGAGAAGTTCTACGTCAACGTCCACAAGTACGGGAATACCTCGTCCGCGTCGGTTCCCGTCGCCCTGTACGAGGCGGTTGAGGAAGGCCGCGTCCGGCCGGGCGACCTGCTCGTGCTCGTCGCGTTCGGCGGCGGGCTGACGTGGGCGTCGTGCGCGCTCCGGTGGGGATGACAAACGCCGCCATCGCCTACGTCTTTCCCGGGCAGGGTGCCCAGTACGTGGGCATGGGCGTAAAGATCGCCCAGGCGCACCCCGGTGCGGCGGATCTGTTCGAACGAGCATCGCGTGTGCTCGGTCAGGACCTTCTCGATCTGTGTCGCTTTGGCCCCGAGGCGCTGCTCCAGCAGACAGCCAACACTCAGCCGGCGATTTTGGTTACCAGCCTGGCGTGCCTTGCGGCTGCAGAAGGGCGGATACCCCCTCCCCGGGTTGCCGCCGGGCTGAGCCTGGGGGAATACTCGGCGTTGGTCTGCGCCGGCGCCTTGGAGTTTGAGGACGCGGTCCGGGTGGTTCGCCAGCGGGGGCTGTTCATGCAGGAGGCAACGGCCGGCCGTGATGTCGCGATGGCCGCAATCCTGGGCCTGGACGCGCAGCGCGTGGAGGCACTCTGCCGCGAAGTCGAAGAGGCGGGCGTGTGCGAGCCCGCCAACTACAACGCGCCCGGCCAGACGGTGATCGGAGGCGACCGGGCAGCGGTGGAGCGTGCCATCGCGCTGGCCAAGCAAGCCGGCGCCCGCCGCGCCGTGCTGCTGGCCGTCTCTGCACCCTTCCACACGCGGTTGATGCGCCCGGCCGCCGAGCGGCTGGCCGCGCTGCTCGAGACAGTTCCCATCGTCGATGCCCGCATTCCCGTCGTCGCCAACATCACCGCCGCCCCCGTGCAGCGGGCCGGAGAGATTCGCGCCGCCCTGATCGAGCAGGTAGCCCGACCGGTACGCTGGGTGCAGTCGGTCGAACGCATGGTCGCCGACGGAGTCGGTGCCTTCGTCGAGCTGGGGCCCGGCACGGTGCTGTCGGGTCTCATCAAGCGGACCGCAGCAGGGCTTCGGACGCTGCACGTGGAAGACCCGGCGTCGCTCGCCGAAACGGCTGCGGCGTTCCTCGCCAAGTCGGAGGGAACCGCCGCGACGGGGGCGTGAACGGATGAGCCTGAACGGAAGGGTCGCACTGGTTACGGGTGGGTCGGGGGCCATCGGCGGGGCCATCTGCCGTGCCCTCGCGCGCGATGGGGCCGCGGTTGTGGTGCACTATGGCACCAACCGCGAGGGGGCCGAACGCGTGGTGGCGGAGATCCTGCAGGCCGGGGGCCGCGCGCGCAGCGTGGGCGGGGACGTGTCGCAGGAGGTGGACGTCGAGCGCCTGTTCGGCGAAGCCAGGAAAGCGTTCGGCCGGATCGACATCCTCGTGAACAACGCGGGGACCCTCCGGGATGGGCTGCTCGTACGGATGCGGCTGGAGGACTGGCAGCGCGTGGTGGACACGAACCTGACCGGGACGTTCCTGTGCACGCGGGAAGCCCTGCGCGACATGCTGCGGGTCCGTTGGGGACGGATCATCAACATCACGTCGGTGGTAGGGATCGCCGGGAACACCGGCCAGGCGAACTACGTCGCCGCGAAGGCCGGGATCATCGGGTTCACGCGTGCGGTGGCGCGCGAGGTGGCGTCGCGGAACATCACCGTCAACGCCGTGGCGCCCGGGTACGTCGAGGCCGGTCTGACGAAGGCACTGACGGAGGAGCAGCGGCGGGCTCTGGTCGCGCAGATCCCTCTGGGCCGTACCGCCACCGCGGAAGAGATCGCGCCGGCGGTGGCGTTTTTGGCGAGCGAGGCCGCTGCCTACATCACAGGACAGGTATTGAACGTGGACGGTGGTATGGTAATGAAATAGAAGGCTGCGCGAAGTTCGGCGACGTTCCAGGAGGCGGCGATGGCATCGACGTTTGAGCGTGTGAAGGCGATCGTGGTGGAGCAGTTGGGGGTGACCGAGGACCAAGTGACCGAGAGTGCATCTTTCGTCGAGGATCTCGGCGCGGATTCGCTCGATGTCGTCGAGCTCGTGATGGCGCTGGAGGAAGAGTTCGACCTCCAGATCCCCGACGAGGAAGCGGAGAAGATCCAGACCGTCGGGCAGGCGGTGCAATACATTGAGGCTCACGCCGGCGCCGCCAAGGAAACCTGACGGGTACGCCGGCCGGCACGCGCGAAACACCCGAACGATGCGACAGCGGCGGGTCGTGATCACCGGGGTGGGTGTCGTAACACCCATCGGCACCGGCAAGGACCGGTTCTGGGACGCCCTCATGGAAGGCCGCAGCGGCGTCCGTACGATCCAGTCGTTTGATCCCAGCCCGTTTCCGACGCGGATCGCCGCCGAGGTCGTCGACTTCGACCCTCTGGCGTATCTGGACCGCAAGGAAGTCAAGCGGAACGACCGATTCGTGCAGTTCGCCGTCGCGGCGACCCGGATGGCGCTGGAGGATGCACGGTTTTCGATCACGCCGCACAACGCCGATCGGGTCGGGGTCGTCATCGGATCGGGGATCGGCGGGGCGAACACCTGGGAGCAACAGCACCGGACACTGCTGGAGCGGGGTCCGGATCGGGTGAGCCCCTTTTTCATCCCGATGCTGATCTTGAACATGGCCGCGGGCATGGTCAGCATCCTCACGGGCGCACGCGGTCCGAACAGCGCCGTCGTCACGGCCTGCGCCACTGGCGGCAACGCGATCGGCGACGCGTTCAAAATCATCCAGCGCGGTGACGCCGACGCGATGATCGCCGGCGGTACGGAGGCGGCGATCACGGCCCTGTCCATCGCCGGGTTCTGCTCGATGAAGGCGATGTCCGAGCGAAACGACGAGCCGCACCGGGCGGTGCGTCCCTTCGACGCGGACCGCGACGGGTTCGTCATGGGCGAGGGGGCAGGGGTGGTGATCCTCGAGGAGCTGGAACAGGCCAGGCAGCGCGGTGCTCCGATCTACTGCGAAATCGTCGGTTACGGCATGAGTGCCGACGCCTACCACATCACGATGCCCGACCCCGAGGGCGACGGCGCGGCGCGGGCGATGCGCGCCTGTCTGCAGGACGCCGGGCTCCGCCCCGAGGACGTAGACTACATCAACGCCCACGGCACCAGCACGCCCTACAACGACAAGTTCGAGACGATGGCCATCAAGCGCGTCTTCGGGGATCACGCGTACCGCCTGGCGGTGAGCTCGACGAAGTCGATGACCGGGCACCTGCTGGGGGCGGCCGGCGGCGTGGAACTCATCGCGTGCGCGCTGGCCATCCACCACGGCCGGCTGCCTCCGACGATCAACTACGAGAAGCCCGATCCGGAATGTGACCTCGACTACGTGCCCAACAAGGCACGCAGCGCACGGGTCCGGGTGGCCCTCTCCAACGCGTTCGGATTCGGCGGTCACAACACCACCCTGGCTGTGCGCGCTCTCAAAGATGGCTGAGACACGCGTCGTCCCGGCGTCGGCGGAGGAACTGGAAAGACAACGCGCCGAGCAGTTGCGCACGCTGTGCGATCGACTCGGGGTCCGCTTCCGCGACCTCGGTCTGCTCAACCTGGCGCTCACCCACGGGTCTTACGCGCACGAGGGCAGGACGGGCCGCGGCGACAGCTACGAGCGGATGGAGTTTCTGGGTGATGCGGTGCTCAACCTCGTGGTGAGCGACCACTTGTACCGTCGGTTCCCCGACCGTCCCGAGGGCGACTTGGCACGTCTGCGCGCGCGCCTGGTCAACGAGCCCACACTGGCGAACATCGCCCGTTCGCTCGATCTGGGGTCTTATGTCCGGCTGGGTCGCGGCGAAGAGCGGGGCGGGGGCCGCGAACGCACGTCCATGCTGGCCGACGTGCTGGAGGCTGTGGTGGGCGCGATCTACCTGGACGCGGGGTTCGGCGTGGCGCACGCGGTCGTCAGCGGCTGGTACCGAGATCTGATGCAGGACCTCGACGAACCCCACGGGGACTACAAGAGCCGGTTGCAGGAGTTCGTGCAGCAGACGGAACGCAGACTGCCGCGCTACCGCATCACCTCGACGGAAGGCCCAGATCACGCAAAGGCGTTCCGCGCGACCGTCGAAGTCAACGGGCGCCTCCTGGGAGAGGGCCGCGGCCGCAGCAAGAAGGAAGCCGAACAGGCGGCGGCGGCCGAAGCGCTGGTCCGACTGGGGCTGCGGGCGCGGTGAGACAGCTGTGGGCGCCCTGGCGCCTCGCCTACATCAAGTCGCCGCCGGCTGCTGAGTGCATCTTTTGCGCCGCGCGCGACTCCGACGCCGATGCGGAGAGCCTGGTGGTGTGGCGGGGTGAGCGGGTCTTCGTGATGCTCAACCGTTATCCGTACAGCAGTGGGCATCTGATGGCGGTCCCGCATCGGCACACGGCAAACCTGAACGCGCTGACGGACCCGGAGACGCTGGGCCTGTGGGACGCGGTGTGCAGGAGCGTGGCCGCACTGCGAGCCGGTTTGGGCGCCGAGGCTTTCAACATCGGCCTGAACCTGGGCCGCGCCGCCGGCGCGGGCATCGAGGACCACCTGCACGTCCACGTCGTACCGCGGTGGGCCGGAGACACCAATTTTATGCCGGTCCTCGCCGACGTCAAGGTGATTCCGCAGCACATCGAAGACACCTACCGCGTCCTGCGGGACGCCTTTGCGTCGCTGGAGGCATCGCCGGCGGGTCGGGGGCAGCGAGAGAACCTGGCACCGCGCTGATTTGCACCGACATCGGCCGTCGCACCCTTCACGGATCCGACAAATTCTCCGGCGACGATTCTGCGTGAGGCTTGCACCATCCCGGGATCATGGTTACGTGGAGGTCGTCTCCGTGCGACGGAGTGCGCTGCTGTGGATAGTGGTTTTCGTGGCGGCGTCGGCGCTGCCGGTTGCGCATGGTGGGCCGGCCAGCGCGGGCGACCGGGCGTACGAGCACGTACGCGTGCTGGCGGGGATGGGACCGCGGGTGGCCGGAACGCTGACCGAGCGCCGCGGAGCCGAGTACATCGCCTCACAGCTGCGCGCCTACGGTTACCATGCCGAGGTGGTCTCTTTTCCGTTTCCGTATTTCGAAACCCGACAGGTCGCTCTCGAACTCAGTGGGCCGCAACCGCTGCGTCTGGACGCGCGGGCCCTGTTCTACTCGCCGTCGACCCCTGGCCCGATCCGCGCGCAGGTCGTAGCCGCCGGACGTGGCCTGCCGAGCGACTTCGCCGGCACGGACGTACGCGGCAGGATCGTTCTGGTCGAGCGAGGCGACATCACGTTCTTCGAGAAGGTCGACAACGCGTCCCGGGCGGGGGCGGTCGCGGTCATCGTGTACAACCACCAGCCGGGGCTGGTGGTCGGCACGCTGGGGCGCGTGACGAGCATTCCTGCGGTGATGATCTCGCAGGAGGAAGGGCAGCGGTTGCTGGGTATGGTCCGGGCGGGGCCCGTCACCGCGACGCTGCTGGTGGACACGATCAACGAGCAGCGACCGTCGTGGAACGTCATCGGGAGCGTGGCCGGTCCCGGGGAGCGCCGGCTGGTCATCGGAGGACACATGGATTCCGTCGAGGGCAGCCCCGGCGCCAACGACAACGCCTCGGGGGTAGGGGCGATGCTCGAGGCTGCGCGGCTTCTGCGCCAGCAGCCCCCGCGGGTTGCGCCGGAGTTCGTCGCCTTCGGCGCCGAAGAACTCGGGCTGTTCGGCTCGTTCGCCTACGCGAACGGCGACCGGATCCGCGGTGTGGTCGGCATGATCAACCTGGACATGGTCGGCGTGGGCGAGCGACTGCTGATCGGAAACGGCGGCGGCGACCCGAGGCTGGTGGAGGCGGGCTTGGAAGCGGCGCGGGCAATGGGCATCCGGATCGAGCAACGCCGCATGGGTGCCAGCGACCACGTGGCGTTCGAGCGCGCCGGCATACCGGTCGCCTTCCTGCACCGTCCCGACGACCCGAACTACCACACGCCCCAGGACACCGCCGACAAGGTCCGGCCGGAACTGCTGGACCCGGTGGTGCGGCTGGCCGTCGCGATTGCCCGATCCGGGGCGGCGGCCGCATCGACCCCGAGCCGTGCAGCCATGGATCTCGCAAGCCCGGCCCGTCGTTGACGCTGCGCACGATCCCGCTCGTCTGCCTGTTGACGCTGCCGATCTCGGCGCAGACGGCGTTGCGCGGCCCCGCGGGATGTACAATGGTCGGGGGTGGCCAGTGCGCGGCCCACGTCGAATGGGGGAGAGGGAGATGATCGTCCAGGACGACCTGCTCGCGCCGGACGTGGTGGCCGATCCGTACACGTACTTTGCGTGGCTGCGCGAGCACGACCCCGTGCATTGGAACGAGCGGTGGGGCGGGTGGCTGGTCACCCGATATGACGACGTCGTGCGGGCGTTCCGCGATCCCGAACGGCTTTCGTCGGATCGGATGGCCCACTTCGTGCGGGAGCTGTCCGAATACGACCGCGAGCGTCTGCACGTCCTCATTCAGTACTTCTCCAAGTGGCTCGTGTTCACCGACCCTCCCTACCATACACGTGTCCGGATGCTCGTGAACAAGGCGTTCACACCCACCAGCGTGGAGCGGCTGAGACCCCGCACGCGGCAGATCGTCCACGAACTCCTGGACGCAGTCGAAGGCAGGGGGCAGATGGAGTTCATCCGAGACTTCGCCTTCCACCTGCCCGTCATCGTGATCTCCGAATACATGGGCGTCCCGCCGGAGGACCGCGAAGCGGTGAAGGAGTGGTCGGACGAGACGTCCCGCATCTTCTTCATCCGGGCCGACGACCCACACCGGCGAGACCGATCGCAGCGTGGTCTGATCCATCTGCTCGAGTACTTCCAGCCACTCATCCACGACCGGCGCCGCAATCCGCGCGACGACCTGATCTCCGCTCTCGTGCAGGCCGAGGAGAGGGGCGATCTGCTATCGGAGGAGGAACTGCTGGCCACGTGCACCGTGTTGCTGTTTGCCGGCCACGAGACCACCACGAACCTGCTGGCCAACGGCCTGCTGGCACTGCTGCGCAACCGCGATCAGTGGGAACTGCTGCGGCGCGATGCTTCGCTCAGCCGGTCGGCGACCGAGGAGCTGCTGCGATACGATGGGCCCGTCAAGGCCACGTTCCGCTGGGCCAAGGTCGACGTGGAGATGGGCGGAAAGACGATGCGCTCGGGGGACCGCATGCTGTTGGTGCTGGCTTCGGCCAACCGCGATCCCGCCAGGTATCCGGACCCCGATCGGGTTGACATCACACGCAGCCCCAACCCGCACGTAGCATTCGGGCACGGCATTCACGTCTGCTTGGGCGCCCCCTTGGCGCGGGTCGAAGGGCAGGAGGCCTTTGCCGCGCTGGCGGAGCGGTTCCCCCGGATGCGGCTTGCCAGCGAGGACCTGGAGTACCATCCCACGCTCGTCTCGCGGGCGCTGTCGGCGCTGCACGTGGAGTGGTAGCGGTGGAGCGCCGGCTGCGCATCCGCATCGACTACGACCGCTGCGTGGGTTCGGCGATCTGCGTGCGGATCGCCCCGGCCGTCTTCACGCTCAACGAGGCCGGCCAGTCGTCGGTGCTGGACACAGCCGGCGATGGCCCGGACAAGATCCTGGAAGCCGCCGAAGGTTGTCCCACGATGGCCATCCTCGTCGAGGACGCGGAGACCGGAGAGCGGCTGTTCCCCTGAGTCCCGCGTCTCGCGCACAGCCAAAGGCGTGGGCTCCCGTCACGAGATCCGATCGTCGGCGGCGTGCGGAAAGCGGCGTGCGACCGCCCAGGCGGCGGCGAGTGCACAAAACGGAAGGACGGTCATGAAAAAGCGGAAGGCCGCACCCGGGGCGGGACCCGGATCGGTGCCGCTCACGTACCCGAACAGAGGGGTCAGCAGCGCGAAGGCCAGTGCCTGGCTGGTGATCGCCAGGCGGGTGATCAGACCGTTGATGCTGTAGTGCAGCGCCTCGCGACGCCGTCCGGTGGCCTGCGCGTCCCGATCGATGATGTACGCCAGGACGACCTCGCTACCGACCAGCACGCCGCCCAGCGCCAACCCCACGGCCGCTCCGGCCGCGACGCCCGTCCACAGATCCCGCGCGGCGGCCAGCGGCAGAACAGCGAGGGCCACAGCGCCGATCCCGGATGCCCAGACGGTCTTGCCACCGCGCCGGGCCGCCGCGCGGCTCCAGGGCACCACCGCAGCGAGGGCGACCGCGAACACCGCAGTGAACAGCGCCGACGTCTCCCGCGCATCCAACGCGAGGGTGTACCTGGCGTAGAAGGCCATGCCGGCCACCATCACGCCGAATGCGGCCTGGACCAGGCCCTGGGCCGCGAGGAACAGCCAGAACGGGCGATTGCCCAGTGTGTGCCGTAGCGCCGCCAGCAACCCGAGCGGCCGGGGATCGGTGGCCAGGCGGTCCTCCGGGGTGGTCGCGAAGACGGGTCCCATCGTCACCGCCCCCACCAACGCATACACTAGCGCCATTCCGCCGAACCCCAGCGTGTCGTACGCCAGCGGCGTGAGCGCTACCCCCGCGATGAGCCCCGCGATCTGCGCACCGTGCTTCCACGCCGCCGCGCGCGCACGTGACCGCAGTCCGCGAAAGATCTCGGGAAACAGGGCCGAGAAGTTCGTCCATACCGCGGTTGCCGCACCCTCGAACAGCAGTACCACAGTTAGCAGATACCAGAACAGCACCTCCTCACGCAGCCCGCCGGGCACCCAGAAGGCCATCAGGAAGAACAGCAAGTAGAACGGTAGGCCGACGACCAGCCACGGGCGCCGTCGGCCCCATCGGCTACGGGTCCGGTCCGACAGATATCCCGTGAGCGGGTCGTTGAACACGTCCCAGGCGGTGTAGGCGATGCGCGCCATGGCCGCCAGCCCGGCCGGCAAACCGAGGACGTCGACGTAGTAGAAGAGCAGGTAGGTTCCGAACGCCTGACTGATCAAGGTGAGGCCGAACATCCCCACCGCATAACGGGGCGCCTCAGCCGGCGCGGCAGACTCCGGAGGCCGTCCCGTCGGGTTGGTGTCGTCGGCAGGTCTCATCGGGCACCGTGCGCGCCTTCAGCATGCCTGATCGGCCAGCGTCGGCCCGACCTTCCAGGTCGGTGAGCCTGAGTTTACATAAGATACATTATGCGTAGTTCAGGCAACGCCGCCCCGACGGGCTCAGTATCGCCTCTTCGAGCGTCTTGCCCGGGATGGTATGCTGTTGGGCTGGGTACGGAGGGCGAGCGATCGTGACGAGCACCACCACACAAGTCGCCGAGCGGCACCAACCCGCGACCCTCTCCGCCCCGCGCCTGGAGAGGTACCGGGGCAACCCGATCCTCCAGCCCACCGACAGGTGGTGGGAGTCCCGGTGGGTCTACAACACGGCCGCCGCGGTGTACCGCGGACGCGTCCACCTGCTGTACCGGGCCCAGGGTGTGGACTGGATCTCGCGGCTGGGGCTGGCCGTCCTGGAAGAGGACGGGGTCACCGTCGCCCATCGGAGCCCCCGACCGGTGTTCGAACCCGCGATCGACAACACGTGGGAGCGTCTGGGGGTCGAAGACCCCCGGGTCTCCCGCATCGGCGACGTCTACTACCTGTGCTACACCGCCGCCTCCCTGTACCCGGCGCTCAAGCCCCGACAGTACAGGCGCCCCTCGGCGTTCTCCGACGAGGGAGTACCCTGGCGTACCCGCATCGCCATCGCCCGGACCCGTGACTTCCGCAACTTCCGGCGGTGCGGGCTGGCGTTCCGCAACTGGGACAACAAGAACGGCGCCCTGTTCCCGCGCAAGATTCGGGGCCGCTACCTCCTGCTGCACCGTCTGTTCCCGGACATCCACCTCGGGGTGTCGTCCGACCTCCACCACTGGCATAACTACGGTCCGCTGATCCGGGTTCGACCGGGGCAATGGGATGGCAACCGGGTCGGGGTGGCGGGCCCTCCCCTGTTCACGCCCTATGGTTGGCTGTTGATCTACCATGGGGTCGACGACCACCGCGTCTACCGGTTGGGTTTGGCGCTGCTCGACCTCCACGACCCGCGCCGGGTCGTGGCGCGCTCGGACAATCCGATCCTGGAACCCGAAGAGCCCTACGAACGGGAAGGCCTCGTACCGAACGTCGTCTTCTCGTGCGGCGCGGTCGACTACGGCGGGCGCATCATGGCCTACTACGGCGCCGCTGACAGCGTCATCGGCGTGGCGTCGGTGCCTCGGGATCGGATGCTGGCCTGGGCACGCGACGCCACCTTGCTTGCCCGGCAGGACGGCGCCCGCTAGACCCCGCGCGCCACCGTTCGACGATCCGGCGGTAGGCGCGGAGGTGTCGCTGGACCATCTTCGACGCGCTGAAGCGCCGGGCCACCCACTCCCTGCACGCAGCGCGAGAGATCCCAGCCGCCCGCCGGACCGCTTCGGTTGCCTCGGCCAGGTCGCCCACCACGAAACCGGTCCGTCCGTGCGCCACGACCTCCGGTACGGATCCGCGCGCGGTGCCGATCACGGGGAGTCCGCAGGCCATCGCTTCGATCATCGTGAGTCCGAACGCCTCCTCGTACTCTACAAGGTGTAGCAGCGCCAGCGCCCCCAGGCAGTAGCGGTTGCGCCGGTCGGCGTCCACCGGGCCGACGAAGCGGACGGTGTGTCCGTCGATGTGGGGGGCGACCTCCAGCTCGAAGTAGTCGCGCTCTTCGGGCGGTACGATCCCTCCGATCACCAGCGGAACGCCGGTCGCCTTCGCCACGGCGATCGCGTTGTGCACGCCCTTGACCCTGGCGACCCGTCCGACGTACAGGAGGTAGTCCCCTGCCCTCTCCGAGAACGGAAACTTCTCGACGTCGACACCGTGGGGAATGGTCGCGACGCAGTTCAGCTCCCCCATCAGGCGGCGTTCGGCACTGCTGAGGGCGATGTAGGGCAGGGCACGGAAGTGCCGGTACAGGACGGCGCTGTCCGGTTCCGCACCTGAGCCGTGCAGGGTCGTCACCAGGGGCGCGGCCACGAAGGGCGCGTAGGACACCACGAAGGATCCGGCGTGGTTGTGGATGATGTCGAACCGGGCGGCATGTTCCAGGCACGAGACCGCGTGCAGGATCTCGTACGCCCGGGACAACCGTCCGAGATCGGGATCCTCCTGCAGCGGCCGCGGTACGATGCTGTGCACGCGCGCGGAGCTGATCGAATCCCCGGAAGCGAACAGCGTGACGTCTACGCCCGCGGCCACCAACCCTTCCGTGAGGACCGAGACTGCCTGTTCCCAGCCGCCGTAGTGGCGCGGGGGGACCCGCCACGCGATGGGTGCAAGCATCGCCACGCGCACGGGTCGCTCCGCTCTCTAGACGAGGGATGCAGCGGTGAGTGCCGCGAGCAGATAGGCCAGGCAGGACTCCGCGCCCCGATTCTCGCTGACGCCGTGCGGACTCAGGCCGTCCCGGCAGGCGCCGTCCTCGTCGACGAGCGGGACCCGGCAGGCATTCCGACCTTCGAACCACTGCACCGCCAGCCTCGCCACCTCGCGGTACCGCTCCAGCCCGGTCGCCCTGTACGCCTCCGCGCACGCCTCCGCCAGCGCGCCGGGGTCCACAGGTTGCTGGTCCCATCGTGCCTTGGTCCCGCCGCGCGGATACCAGCCCCGGTTGCCCACCGGCCAGACCACGCCGTCTTCAATCATCACATCGATCAAGAAGTCCAGGGTCCGCAGCGCGGTGGCGAGCACAAGAGCTCCGGCCGGAACCCTGTCGGCGCTCCTGATCAGCCCGTGGGGCACGCGCGCCAGTTCGTACGTCAGCACGGGTTCCGGCCACGGCCAGGCATCGGGCGCCCGGTCCAGCTGGCGGTGCAGCGCGTCCGCAAGGCTGTTGACGATCTCCGGAAGCCCCGCGACCGCCAGGCCGAGCAACGCGTTGGCTCTCCCGCGAACGCCGTGCAGTTGTGCGGAGGTAGGTGCGGCCGCGGCGACGAGGCGGCCCGCCTGCTCGCGCAGCTCGTGCGGCAGCGAGGATCCCACCACCTCCCCCAGCGCCCACAGACACCTTCCCTGGCAGTCCTCGGAGCGTGCCGCGGGCAGCGGACGGCGAAATGGGGACCACAGGTTGTGGAACCAGCCGTCGGCGCGGAGGGCACGTCCGAGGAAGGCGAGGTAGATTCGAGCGAGATCCTCCTGTCCCAGACGCGCCGCGACGACCAGAGCGCGCGCGACGTCGTCGGCGGCATATCCGCTGGCGGGATCCGGGTCGCGACCCCGCGCGAACTGGATGACGCCGAAGTCGTCCGTCAGACGGCGCAGGTGGTCTAGGCGGATGGACACCACCGGGCGGACCGCAGAGCCTGTGCGCATGACGGATCAGCCGGCCATCTCGACCGCCCGTCGGCCGGCGACCTCTTCGAACAGTGCTGCATACCGGGAGCCGACCGACGGCCACAGCATCTGCCGGGCGAATCGGTATGCCCGCTGCCCCATGCTCTGGCGTCGTTCCGCAGACGCCAGCAGGTTGCGCACCGCCGAGGCGATCGCCGAAGGCGACCGGAACGGGACCAGCACGCCGCGATCGTCCGCCAGCACGTCCTGCGCATATCGGTACGGTGTGGAGACGATCGCGCACCCCGCAGCCAACGCCCAGGAGAGGGTACCGCTCACAATCTGGTCCGGGTTGTGGTACGGGGTTAGGTAGATGTCGGTCACCTGCAGATATGCGATCAGCTCCGAGTCCGCCATGTAGCGGTTCTCGAACCGCACGTGGCCCCCTAACCCCAGTGTCCGGACCCTGTCCAGGAGCATGTTGCGGTAGCTCTCCCCCTCGCGCCGCCGCACGTTGGGATGGGTCTCCCCGAGAATCAGGTACAGGACGTCGGGGAAGGCGGTCGCGACAGAGGGGAGCGCATCGAGCACGTCCTCGATCCCCTTCCCCGCGTTCACGAGTCCGAAGGTGGAGAGCACCTGTCGTCCGCCGAGCCCCAGACGCTCCTTTGCCCGCTCGCGCGGGACCCACTCGATCTCGGGCACCCCGTGCCAGATCACCCTGAGCCTGTTGCGCGCCACCCCGTACCGCTCCTCCATCAGGGACAGGGCCGAGGGGCTCATGACCACCACGCACGACGAACGCCGCGACAGCGCCCGGACGATACGGCGGGCCCGGGCCGGTGGATTCGGCAGCACGGTGTGCAGCGTCGTCACGAGCGGCCGGTCTAGGCGTTCCACGAGTTCCAGTACGTATTCGCCCCACTCGCCCCCGAAGATCCCGAACTCGTGCTGGAGGTTGACGACGTCGACGTCGCTGTGGTTCAGTGCGTCGGCCACCGCCCGGTACTCCTCGGGTGCGTTGTCGTGGATCTGCCAGGCCACCTCGGGCTCGTACGTGTAGCCTGCGGCCTCCTCGTTCATCCCCACGACCCGCGTTCGCACGCCCGCTGCCCGCAGCGCCGCGGCCAGATCGCGGCTGAACGTCGCGATCCCGCAGGCGCGGGGCGGATACGTCGAGACGATCGCGACCGCCAGCGTGTCCGTGTGGCCAACCGAGCGTTCCACGGCGAACAGCCTCCCGCGAAGAATGCACAGCTCCCCGCGCCGGATGCGTTCCGGCGCGGACGAACCGCCTGGGAGTCGGATTTCGACTATGGGATCGATTTCATTATACCATCGCAGGGCAGCACGGGACCTGCGGTGCGGGCTTTGGAGGGCTACAATCGTCGTGGGACTCACCGCGCGGGGGATTTGATGCGACTCGAACAGTGGCTGCCGGCGCTGAACACTGCACTCATCGCCATCAGCGGCGTAGCGGTCCTCACAGGATACGCCTTCATCCGGCGTCGCCGCGTCACGGCGCACAGGCGTGCGATGATCACGGCTGCGGTGTTCGCCGCGCTGTTCCTCGTCGTATACGCCATCCGGTGGGCGCTGCTGGGTTCGAAGCCCTTTGCAGGGGAAGGATGGCTCCGCGGCGTCTACCTGGCGACGCTGGTCACGCACGTGATCCTGGCGACCGCGCTGGCGCCGATGGTCCTCGTCACGTTGCGGCGTGCCCTGGCAGGACAGTACGCAAGCCACAGGCGCATCGCTCGCAAGACGCTGCCGGTCTGGCTGTACGTCGCCGCCAGCGGGTGGGCGGTGTATGCCATGCTGTACTGCCTGCCGCAGGGCTACGGAAGGTGAGCGAGTCTGTTGGCGCGCCCGTGTGGGGCTCAACCTCCGCCGCCTGTCGTGAATCCCGGTTCGGTCATCCGCGAGGGATCCAGGATACGCGCCAGGTCTTCGTCGGACAGCTGCGTCCGTTCGCGCGCGATGTCGCGGATGGTACGGCCGGTACGCGCCGCCTCCTTGGCGATCTCCGCCGCCGCGTCGTAGCCGATCACCGGCGCCAGAGCCGTGGCGAGCATCAATCCGCGCTCCACGGTCTCGGGCCCGCGCGGCGTCGCCCGCAGCCCTTCGACGCACTGCCGCGCGAAGTTTGCGGAGGCGGCCGCGAGCAGTGAGATCGACTGCAGCAGGTTGTGCGCCATCACCGGCATCATCGTGTTCAGCTCGAAGTTCCCCCACTGGTTGCCCAATGCGACGACGAGATCGTTGCCCTGCACCTGGGCGCACACCTGGATCACCGACTCCGCGATCACCGGATTCACTTTGCCCGGCATGATTGACGATCCAGGCTGGACGGCGGGCAGTTCAAGCTCGGCCAGACCTGCGTGCGGCCCCGACCCCATCCAGCGGATGTCGTTGGCGACCTTCATCAGAGCGGTCGCATACGTCCGCAGCACGCCGCTGGTCAGCACGACCGCGTCCAAACAGGCCTGAGCCTGGAAGTGGTTGGACGCCTCCCGTACGGGGATGCCGGTGGCGACCTGGAGTCTGGCGCACACTCGCTCGGCGAACTCCGGGTGACGGTTCGTGCCGGTCCCCACGGCGGTTCCCCCCAATGGAACCTCGCAGAGGGCCTGCTCGGCGTGTTCGAGGTGGCGGAGCGCCGACTCCACGTGGCCGGCATATCCGGCAAACTCCTGACCGAGCCGGATCGGTGTGGCGTCCATGAGGTGCGTGCGCCCGGTCTTGACGATGGGCATGAACTCTTCGGCCTTCCCGCGCAGGGCTTCGGCCAGCCGTTGCAGCGCCGGCCGCAACTGTTCGCGGATCGACAGCAGAGCGCTGAGGTGGATCGCGGTCGGGATGACGTCGTTGCTGGACTGCCCCAGGTTGACGTGGTCGTTGGGGTGCACTCTCTTGCTGCCTCGCTCGCCACCGAGAATCTCGATGGCGCGGTTGGCGATCACCTCGTTGGCGTTCGTGTTGGTCGATGTGCCCGACCCGGTCTGGTAGATGTCGAGCGGGAAGTGGTCGTCCCACGCACCGTCGGCGACTTCCTGCGCGGCCTGGACGATCGCGTCGGCCACCGTGCGGTCCAGCAGACCGAGTTCCGCGTTGACCTCGGCCGCGTACCGCTTGATCAGGCCGAGCGCCCGCAAGAACACGCGCGGAAATCGGATGCCACTGATTGGGAAGTTCAGGACCGCGCGCTGCGTGCTGGCGCCGTACAGCGCATCCGCCGGTACTTCCATCTCCCCTAGAGAGTCACGCTCGGTCCGATACTTGGTCTCCGTGCCGACTCCGTCACTCATAACAGCCTCCCGGTTTGCGTGCAGCCCTCGTGACCAGTGTAACAACACCGGCCAGCAGACCGCCGATGCCGGCACTCCGGTCAGAACAGCCGCGACTGGACGGGGAACTCTCCACGCGGCTGGGCTGGGTCGGACGCGGGCGATGGCGTCGGCCGACCGCCCAGGCGGATGACGTGATCGGCGTGTGCGGCGTACGCGTCGTTGCAGGTGAACAAGAGGATCTGGCGGTCGCGGCTCAACTCCCGCAACCAGGCGATGGCGCGGGTCTGGCGCTCGGGGTCGAAGGTGACGAACGGATCGTCGAACAGCAAGGGTGGCCGCGCTCCGCCCGCCAGCACGTCGACGAGCGCGACGCGCGCGGCCAGGTACACCAGGTCCGCGGTGCCGCGGCTCAGGTCGGGTTCGGCGGGGCGCACCCAACGGCCGGCGTCGGGTGACCAGACCTCGATCTGCATGGATCCCTCGGGAACCCGCAACCTCCCGTACCGCCCCCCGGTCAGGGACTCCAGGAACGCGCCGGCCCGCTGCTCCACAGCGCGGCGCGCAGGGACCTCGACCGCGGCCTTGGCCTGTTCGAGGACCTCCAGGGCCACGCGCAGCGCTTCCCGCCGCCGCTCCAACCGGCTCAGAGTGTCGTGGGCGACCGCCAGCGCCTCGTCGACCCGCAGCAGGTCCTCCTCGTCCGGTGCCCTGGTCAGCTGGCCTTCGAGCATGTCCACGGTGCGCTGCACGTCGCGCTGCTCGGTCAAAAGCGCCTCCTGCTCGCGCTGGATCTTCTGTACCTCCAGGGCGCCCAATCCCTTGTGTCGGGCCTCGTCGCTGTCCAGGAAGGCTTGGTGGGCAGCGAGGTCGGCGGCAAGGCGCTGTCGTTCTTCCCGCAGGCCATCTTCGTCTTGGCCGCGCAGCGCGTCGGCGATCCTTTCGGACAGCGACCTCACTTCGCGCTCCCGTTCCGCGCGTTGCGCTGCGGCTTCCTCGAGCCGCTCCAGGCTGTCCACGCCCAGCGAGCGCATCACGTCCCGCACCTGGGCGCGGGCGCGCGCGGCCTCGGCGCGCAGCCGCTCGGCACGCAGGGCGCGATCCTCACGAATCCGCTCGAAAGCCTCTCGTGCGCGGACTGCCCGGTCGCGCGCACGGTGGGCATGCCAGGCGAACCACCCCGCGCCGAGGCCCACACCGCCCAGCGCGATTGCCAACCACTTCCAGGTCTGCGCGGTCAACAGCGCTCCGGCGACCGCCGCCGCGGCGATCCACCACAGCCACGGTCGCGGTGCGGGGACAGGTCCGGGCGTCTCCTGAATGTCGAAGCTTGCCGCCTGCCGCTCGAGCGATTCGGCGTCGCGGAGCAGGGAACGAAGGCGTCCGAGTTCAGCGGGATCGACCTGCGGTACCGAGACCAAGCCCTCGCGTGCCCGGTCGAGGGCTTCCCGCAGCGCCCCCACGTGGTCGAGCTTCGCCTGGATCTCCTGCATCCGTGCCCGGATGCGGTCCGCCTGCTCCACACTGTGTTGGATGCGTCGGTTGAGGTCCAACAGGGCCGTGCGGTCTGCCAGGGCGTCGGCGATCTCCCGCAGGCGCGCGTGCCCAGCGTCCCGTTGCTCCCGGGCGCGCTGAGCCTCGCGCAGTTCCCGCTCGATGCGTTCGCGCTCGGCGGTGAGTTCTTGGACCCGCCGGCGCACTCTGGCGATCCTGCCGGGGTTGGCCGCCTGACGGGATTCGCCGCGCTCCAGTTCGTTGAGAACCGCCCGGAGCCGCTGGATCGCCCTGGCGGCGTCCTCGTCGGCGCCGCTGATGATCCGGCTCAGCTGCGAGGCGATGTCCCCTCCCTCCTGCTCCAGCCGCGCCAGGTCGGCCTGCCCGACGTGTGCCGTGGCTTCGAACACGTCCTTGCGCTCCAGCCCGAGGGCCCGTCCGATCGCCTCTTGGACCACCTTGTTCTTCTCCCACCTCCCCCGGTCGCCCATTAGGGCCACACGCCTGCCGCCGAAGTCCTTTATGACCCGGAACGCCCCTTCTGGCACTTCGAAGTCGAGTTCTACGACCGCCTCGTCCGTCTGCCCCCAACTGCGGAGACTGTCGCGCAGAGATTCCGACCGGGTCTCGGCGTTCTCGAACAAGGCCACGCGGATCGCGTCGCGGATCGCGGACTTGCCGGCCTCGTTGGGGCCGACGACGACGTTCAGCCCGCGGGTGAACTCGTAGTCCGCGTCGCCGTGGCGCCGGAAGTTCCTCAGACGCAGGGCCCGCAGGATCACGGCCCCACCTCCTTGCCCTGTAGGGCCGCCACACCGATCTGAAGTGCCTCTTCCAACAGCGCACGCCGCTCGGGGGGTGCCTGCTCGATCTGCTGGCCCATGCGGCGGACGAACTCCCCCAGCACGGTCGTCGCCTCGAAGCGGTCGAGCTCTTCGGGGTCCAGCCGCGGATGCGAGACGTCGGCGATGCGCAGCCGGAAGAACCGGTCCGCGAACTCCCGTTCCAGGGCATCCACCGGAAGGGTGTGGTCCACCGGACGCAGACCCCGGATCCGCAGGTCCAGCACCGTGTCTGGATCCGCCCACTCTTCGAGCAGGGTCCGCAACGCCTCCTCGTTCACATCGGCAGCATCGGCGGACTCCCGGCGCAGGATGCGCCGCCCGACCCGGACCGGCTCCACGGTTGCCGCACCGGGCCGATGGAGGGTCACCAGCAGCACGTGGCCGCTGCCCGGCTGGTCGATGTTCAGGAGTTCTGGGGCGCCCGCGTACCACGCCGCCTGCGGGGGCGGGTGCACCTCCTGTGCCGAGTGCCAGTCCCCCAGGGCCAGGTAGTCCAGTCCGAGCAAACGGATCTGTTCCGGTCGGATCGCGTCGGGCCGCTCGGACTGGCCGCCTCGGTACGCACTCCCGTGGGCCATCCCGACCGCGAACGTCGTCACCCGTCGGGGTTCCCAGTCGGCGAGCGGACTGCGCCCGGCCCCCGGCCGCGGCGAGCAGCCGGTGACGCTGAGGTCCAGATCCTCCAGGACCACCGTCTGTAGCTCCTCGCCAAACACCGTCACGCCGGCGATGCGCTCGCGAAACTGCGGATGGACCCAGACACTGTCGGTTCCCCCGTCGTGGTTCCCCCAGGTCGCGAAGACCCGGATACCCGCGGCCAGCAGCCTCCGGAGCTGCTCCCCGGCAAACTCCACGAGGGCACGCGGCGGGTGCGGGCAATCGAACAGGTCCCCAGCGATCAGCACGACCTGGCATCCCTGCTCGAGCGCCAGGTCGACACAGCGTGCGAAGGTGCGCCGGATCTGCTCCCGCTGCTCGGCACCGCGGTCGCCCAGTACCCTGAGCGGAGCTCCGAGGTGCACGTCGGCCACGTGCAGAAGGCGCATCGGCCCCGGCATGGCGGGCGGCGCCGGCATCGGCGCGCCACCGGGTGGGCGGTTCACCGTGCCTCCAGCCGGTCCAACACGGCCGGCAGTTCACGCAGGTTGCGGATCAGATCACAGTCCACGTCATGGTACAGACGATCCCGATCCAGCAGAACCGGATGCACCCCGGCCGCCCGGGCACCTTGCACGTCGGCTTCGTACGAGTCACCCACGTGCACCGCTGCTGACGGCGCGACGCCCACCCGGTCCAGGGCGATGTGGAAGATGCGCGGGTCGGGCTTGGCGGCGCCGACCGCCGCGGACGCGACCACGGCGTCGAACCGACCGTCCAGACCTGCGCGGGCAAGGACCTCCGGGAGATCCAGTTCCCAGTTCGACACCACCGCAAGACGCAGTCCCCGCCTGCGCAGGCGCTCGAGGACTTCGGGGACTTCCTCGTAGGCCCTGTACTGGGGTCGCACCTCGGCCAGGATCCGGTGCATGCGGTCGGCGATCGCATCCTCGTGGCCGGGGATCTCGAGGTTCGCCACCATCTCGCGCAGGAACTGCCGCCACGTCTCGGGGGTGAACTGCTCGGGGGGGATGTGGCTGAGTGCGTCGCTGGCGCGCGCATAGGCCTTCTGCAACGCCTCGCGATCCAGCGTCACGTCGAAAGCCCCGAGCGCCTCCTCCCACACGTCGAACCACGAGGGCCTCCCTTCGATGATCGTGTGCCCCGCGTCCAACAACACCGCTCGGACCGCGTGCGGTCGCCCGGATGTGGCTGCTGGCCCAGTGGACCCCGGCTCACGATCGCCGACCACGTCGTTCAATCCCCCTTTGCCGTGTACGGACAGATCGCCGAGAACGCGCAGTGTCGGCAGGCCCGGAACCAGTCGGGCGTGGCGACGAAGTCGCCGCGCCGGATACCGTCGGCCACCCGATCGATCGCGTCCGCAGCATCGGCGACCCATGAGGGCTCCGGAGCCAGCGACCCAACGACGACGCCGCCCGGCCCCAAAAAGTGCATCTCCAGACGGTCGGGCAGCTTTCCGTAGACCTCGTTGTAGGCCATCGCGTACAGACGCAGCTGCAGGCTGTCCCGGACGCGCTCGTCGGCCCGATCCGGCTCTCGGACGTCCGAGGTCTTGAAGTCCACGACGCACACCTCGCCGTCGCGGACGTCGACCCGGTCCCAGCGCCCGCGCACACGGGTGTTGCCCCGGACGAACGAGAACGGGGCCTCAACCATCGTCGGGACGGTGCCCGCCGACGCCTGGTGCTCGTAGAAGGCCGCCAGAACCGCGCGACCCTCGGCCATTCGGCGCTCTTCGTGCTCGCGGCTGATGAAACCCTCGTTCACCCACACCTTCTCGAAGTAGGCGATCAGCTCGTCGAGCGTGATCGCCTGACGGCGCGCGCGCCGCCGGTTGTACTCCCGGACCGCCTCGTGGATCGCGAAGCCGTAGGCCACGCGGTGATCGCGGGTCACGGGGACGCGCAGAATGTGCGCGTACTTGAACTTCAGCGGACACGTCTGGTAGTCGTCCAGCTGCCGGAAGGAGACGCTGACGACACCGTCCGATGGCACGATGCCCTCCAGCGCCAGCGGCTCACCGGCCGGCGGTGCGTGCCGATGGATCTGCTCGGCCGCCGATGCCCGGAAGGGCTGCTGTGACCCCGCGGGGACATCCAAGGCTTCGAGCACGAAGCGGCTGACCTTGCGGGGTCGCAGCCCCCCGTAGTCGCGGGCGCTGGTGAGGTACAGCTCACGCCGGGCGCGCGTCATCGCCACGTAGAACAACCTCCGCTCCTCCTGGAGGTGGTGGTCGCCCTCGGGCAGGACATCCCGGATGAGTGTGTCCGGCAACTCGATGGGATCTGCGCGCCGTCCCAGGGGGAAGCGGCGGTCCACACACGAAACGACGAACACTACAGGGAACTCCAGTCCCTTGGCCTTGTGGACGGTCAGCACCTGCACGGCGTCGGCATCCGGATCGGCTTCCGCCACCGCCGGGTCGTCGCCGGCCTGGATCCGCTCGTCGATGTGGCGCAGGAACTCCACGGCCCGGTCGTAGCGCAGCAGGGGTGCGGTGCGGGCGACGATGTCAAACAAGCGCGCCAGGTTGCGTACGCGCATCTCGTCGTTGGGGTTCCCCGAGGACGCGAGGCGCTTGACGTAGCCCGTCCGCTCGACCAGGTATTCGTAGAGTACGCGGCCCGTCGGGTGTGCGGCGCTACGCTCGCGCATCGCTTCCAGGTCTGCCAGCATCTTCTCGATGGCGGCGCGGCTTTCGGGGGACACCTCGGCGCTGAGGTCTTGCGCATCCAAGTTGCGGAAGACCCACTCCAGCGATCGGTTCTTCTGCCGGGCGGTCGCCAGGCAGCGCGCCATGTCCGTGGCGCCGACGGCGTACAAAGGCGACGTGCCCAGGTAGTACAGGCTGAGGCTGTCCTGCGGGTCGGCGAGCACGCGGAGGAAGGCGAGCACCAGCCGGATCTCCTCGCGGTCGTACAACCCACGGCTGCCGCTGAACTGGAACGGAATCCCCCGCATGTTCAGCGCCCGCAGGAAGGGCTCGGCGTCGTTGTTGGCACGGACGAGGATCGCCACGTCGCGGTAATGCCATTCGCCCGCTTCCACGCGGTCTGCGATTCGGGCGGCGACCGCGTCGGCCTCCGTGCTGAGCGTGTCGAAGTGCAGGTGTTCGGGCAAAGGCCCCTGTGGCCGATCGGCGATCAGGCGCTTGTCGACGTCCTCGCGTACTTCCAGCCGGTCGGGGTCGTTGTGGCGGATCAGCCGGTAGGCCGCGTCGAGGATGGCCTGACCGCTGCGGTAGTTGCGCAGCAGGACGATCTTGTGGGCGTCGGGGTAGGTGCGCGCGAAGTCCAGGATGTTGCTGATGGCTGCTCCCCGCCACTTGTAGATGGCCTGGTCATCGTCGCCGACCACGGTGACGTTCCGATGGCGGGCGGCCAGGAGCTTGACGATCTCGAACTGCGCGTGGTTGGTGTCCTGGAACTCATCGACCAGGATGTAGCGGAAGCGCTCCTGGTAGGGTCGCAGCGCGGCCGGATGGTCTCGGAACAGCCGAAGCGTCAGGGTGATCAGGTCGCCGAAGTCCACCAGGCCGCGCTCCCCCAGCAGCCTCTGGTACGCGGCGTAGGCTTGGGCCAGCTCCATCTGCCGGTCCGCCTCTCGCTGCATCTCCTCGTCGCCGGGATTCTGGGTGGCCTGCGCCGCCACCGCCTCCGCGTACTGGAGGTAGTCGGACGGCGAGACGGCCTCGTCCTTGGCCCGGCTGAACAGCGAGACCAGCGCCTGGAGGTGCCGCGTGGGATCCCCCAGAGGCCGGTAGATCCGCAGCGGAAGCTCGAAGAGATTTTCCCGCAAGAACAGCACCTGCTCGGCGCGGTCCAAGACCCGGAAGTCGGGGGGCAGCCCCAGCACCAGGGCGTTGTCCCGGAGCACGCGTTCTCCGAACGCGTGGAAGGTGGAGATCCAGATGTCCGTATAGCCGTAGGGGACGAGTACGTCGACGCGCTCTTCCATCTCGGCGGCGGCCTTGTCCGTGAACGTCAGCGCGAGGATCTCCGACGGGCGTGCGCGCTTGCTGGTGATCAGGTAGGCGATCCGACGGGTGATCACGGCGGTCTTCCCGGTACCGGCCCCGGCGATGATCAGCAGGGGGCCGCTATCCCACGCCACCGCGCGGCGCTGCTCATCGTTCAACCCGTCCACGACGCGCTCGATCGGAGATGTCGGAACTTGGGGGGCCGTATCGAGCGTGAGTGCGATCTGGAGGCTCGCCCGCACTGCCCGGGCCGCGGTCCCGGTTGCGGAACGGTTCGGCGCATGCTGCTTCATCGAAGGGCCTCGGTCTCCAAGACCACGGTGTACCGGGGACGGTTGGGCGATTCGATGGATTGGCGCATCAGGCGGGCCCCTCGTCTGCGGTTCGGTCCGCGAACAACCCGACCCTGCGCAACGCGTGGATCACGCTGCCGTCCCGGAAGCCACGGCGGGCCAAGAACGCGGCCAGGCGGCGGGCAGCGGTCTTGCGGTCGAGCCCGGCGTAGGCACGCAGCCTCTGGCAGGCGAGCGCTTCGGCCACAGCCTCTTCATCGGTTGGGTCTTCGTCCAACACCCGCTCGATGACGTCGGGGGGGATTCCCTTAGCGCGTAGTTCCCGGCGGATCCGAAGCGCACCCCACCTGCGCGCCTGACGGCGGGACTGCGTCCACAGGCGTGCGAAGCGTTCGTCGTCCACCAGGCCCTGCCGTTCCAGTTCCGCCAGCACGCCGGCCACCCGCGCGGCGGGGCCTACCCGTCGCAGTCTGGCAGCCAGCTCGGCCCGCGACCTCGGACGCGCAGCCAGCAGGCGCAGGGCGCGTTCCCGGAGCCTGGTGCCAGCGTCTTCGTCGGTCAGCCGGCGCAGGGTCTGGGCGGTGATCGCCCCCAGGCTGACGCCCAGCTCCCTACAAGTCTGCTCCCGGACACGCAGAAACTCCCCCGTGGACATCCGTATCCGCACCAGACCGGGCTGGCGGGCGGGAAGGACACTCACGACCTGCGGTGTGAGCCCGCCGCCCCGCGCAGCCGCCCGTCTTGAGCGCGACGCAGGTGTCTGCAGTTCCGTCACCGTCTGCTCTCGATGCGTTTCAGGAAGTCCGCCTCCTGCCGCCCCATTATAGCAAACACACGTTCCCTCTCGCTGGCGAACGTCCATCCGGTGCGGGGGGTCGCCGGGCGCCGGCCGGCTGTGAGTGCGGCCGCCGGAGATCTGACCAACCGGCTCACATGGACAGCAACACCTTGCCGGTCGTCTGCCGGCTCTCCAATGCCCGATGGGCTTCGGCCGCCTGATCCAGCGGGAAGGTCCGGTCGATCCGGACCCTGAGTTCTCCCGAGGCTACCCATCCGAGGACGTCGTTCGCACGCCACAGCAACTCTTCGCGCGTGGCGGTGTAGTGCATCAGCGTGGGCCGCGTCAGGAACAGCGATCCCTTGGCGTTGAGGATCTGTGGGTCGAACGGAGCGACTGGACCGCTGGACTGCCCGAACAGCACGAGCATGCCGCGCAGCGTCAGGCTGCCGAGACTGCGCTCGAACGTATCCCGTCCCACCGAGTCGTAGACGACCTGAACCCCCTTGCCGTCCGTGATGCGTCGCGCCTCGGCTTCGAAATTCGTCTCGGTGTACAGGACCACGTGATCCACACCCGCGTCTTCCGCGAGTCGGGCCTTCGCCTCCGTCGAGACCGTTCCGATCACCGTCGCCCCCCGTCGCTTGGCCATCTGGGTGAGCAGCAGGCCCACTCCACCGGCGGCGGCATGCACGAGCGCCACGTCCCCCTCCCGCAGGGGGTACGTGGAATGGGTCAGGTAGTGTGCGGTCATGCCCTGGAGCATGACTGCGGCGGCCGTCTCCAGGTCCACTCCCTCCGGAAGGAGCACCAGACGATCGGCGGGGGCGACGACGTACTCCGCGTAAGCCCCCAACACGTTTGCGAACGCCACACGGTCTCCGGGCCTGACCACCTCCACTCCCGGGCCGACGGCTTCCACCACCCCTGCTCCTTCCTGCCCGAGCACCGCCGGGAGCGGCAGCTTGTACAGCCCCTTGCGCTGGTACACGTCGATGAAGTTTACGCCTGCTGCCGCCAGACGGACCAACGCCTGCCCCTCCTGGGGCGAGGGAGTAGGCACTTCCTCGTGACGCATCACTTCCGGGCCACCGGTCTCGTGAATCCGGATCGCGCGCATGCCACCCTCCTCCGCTCCACGTGTTCCCGGCGCTATTGTACCGAGCGCGCTCGTCCGCGGCCGCCTCCCCTCCGTTCGGCTGGTCTTGTGGTGCCGCCCTCAGGCCTGCCATGCGACCCGGCGCCGCGTCCCGTTCGACGGCCACGCCGGTCCAGCGCCTGTGCGGGTAGCCTTGCCTCAAGGATCACGACAGATCGACCTCTACGCCCAGACCCCGCCTGCGCGCCGCCTCCACGACCAGACAAGCGGCGATCGCGTCCTCGGCGGCCACTCCCACGGAGCGGTAGACCGTGATCTGATCCGGGTCCGTGCGTCCGGATCGGCGCCCCTCGACCAGTTCGCCGATTTCGCAGATGTCTTCGGGGCGCGCCAGTCCCTGACGGACGGCGGCCGTCAGGTCGGCCGCGCCGTTGGGGTACTCACCAATCGCTGCGTCCCGGGACTCCACGATCACGACGGCGTCCGCGAACGCAGCAGGATCCACTTCGAACCCGGCGGTGAACCCGACGGAGTTCACGTGGGTCCCCGGCCTCAGCCACTCCCGCCGCACGATCGGCTCGGTCGCGTGGGTGCATGCGCAGACCACATCGGCGAGCGCGACCGCCTCGGCGTACGATCGCACCGGCGTGGCCCCGATCTCGGTCGCCAGAGCCTCCACCTTCTCGGGCGTGCGGCCCGCGACCAGGATCTCGGCGAACCGGCGGACGCGGGGCACGACGCGCGCGTGGGAGCGCGCCTGTACGCCGGTGCCGAGGATCGCCAGGACGCGCGCGTCCTGACGCGCGCACAGGCGAGTCGCCAGCGCCGAGCCCGCCGCGGTGCGCACGGCCGTGATCGAGGCGCCATCGAGGATCGCCACCGGCTGGCCGGAGTCCGCTTCGAAGACGCCGATCAGAGCCTGATGCGTTTCGATGCCCCGGAGGGCGTTGCCCGGGAACACACACACGAGCTTGGCCGCCAGCACACTGCGGGTCTCCAGATACGCGGGCATCGCGGCCAGGAGCCCTCGGTCTGCCACCGTCGCGAAGTTTCGGGGCGGGACGGACGCACGGCCGGCGCTCACATCGGCCATCGCCACCGCGAGCCCATCGATCAGGACGTCGACGTCCAGCAGAGCTTCGACGTCACGGCGACCGAGGATCAGCACGGCTTCCTCCATCTGCGCCGGGCTCGGGCTCGTCCGACGCCGCGGACGTCCGGGGTAAGCGGCGACGGGCTACCTCACGACGGCGATCGCCATGCCGTCGTGTCCCTTGACGCCGACGTGCTGCACGACGATCGCCTCGACCCGTGCTTCGGCCGCCAGCGCCGCGTTGAACGCCCGCGCGCCGCGGTCGGCGCCGTCTGCGGGGTGGGCCGCGAGGACGCGGCCTGCGCGCACGACGTTATCCGCGACGATCAGGCTGCCCGAGCGCGTCAGGCGCAGGCTCCAATCCAAGTATGCCGGGTAGTTCTCCTTGTCGGCATCGATGAAGACCATGTCGAAGGGGCCTCCTCCTGCGCGCCAGAGCCGCGGGAGGGTTTCCAGCGCCGGGCCTACGACGATTTCGACTCTGGTGTCCACGCCCGCGCATGCCAGATTGGCACGCGCCACCTGTGCGTACCGAGGGTTTCGTTCCAGCGAGATCAGGCTGCCGTCGGCTGGCAGAGCCCGCGCCAGCCAGATCGTGCTGTATCCAGCGAGCGTACCGATCTCGAGGATCCGGCGCGCTCGCACAAGCCGGGCGAGCAGATGGAGGAACTTTCCCTGGACCGCAGACACCTGGATCGGCGGCATCCCCGCATCCGCGATCGAGCGTACCGTCGCATCCAGAGCGACATCCTGCGGCACGAACAGACCCTCGATGTACCCGTCGATCGCGGCGAACGCGCTGCTTGGCTCCGAGGGCAGAGCCCCGACCTGCCGTGGGTCCGACCGCGGCCCACTGTCCGACTTGATCGCCCGCCGTGCCGCGCGGTCGCGCTCCTTCATGGCCGCGAAGACCCGCCCAGAGGTCTCACCTTCCATCGGCCGTAGGCCACGAACCCCGCCAGGCCCGCCAGAACCAGGTTCATGAAGATGTTCTCGTACTCCCCACGCCAAAGGTGCCACGCAGCCGCACCCAGCATCACCACGACCAGCCCCAACGCTGCCAGCACCGTCAGTTCACCTCGAGCGCGGATCGCTCCGGGCAGAATCAGGCCCAGACCAGCGAGGATTTCGGCACCGCCAGCGACGAAGTGCAGTGTTGTGGGCAACTCGTACATCCACGCCATCGGCCCGGGCAAGCCCGGCGGCACCAAGAAGTGGATGAGGCCGGTGACGAAGAAGTAGATGCCGAGGACGACCTGCACAACCCATAGAAGCGTGTGCATCCCGCTTGCTCCGTGTCCGGTGCAGACCGAGCAGCGTCGAAACCCTACGGATGGCGAGCACAGCTCCGTCGACGTAGGGTCGAGCGCTGCTGCCCGCGTCGTGACGAATCGTCAGTCGCTGGTCGGGCATCCCAAAGATGATCTCGGCGCTGATCATGTACCCGGGCAGCCGGAGGGAATGGACTTGGGAAGACGCCAGTGTGGCGCCCCGCGCTTCGCGCAGCCCCACCGTCCGGTCTGCGGGCACCGTCGGTTTGGGAGGGCGCACCCTGGCGAGGCGAGCGGCCAGTTCACGGACCGTTCCGCTCGGAGCGTCCACCTTGTTGTCGTGCGCGTAGTCGATGATCTCCCACTGCGGAATGTACCTGGCTGCCACCTCGGCGAACTTCTGCAGCAGCACGGCCGTGAGGGCGAAGTTGCCGCACGCGAGGACGCCGCGCCGCCGCTCGCGAGCGACCCGATCGATTCGCGCGAAGTCGTCATCCGCAAGCCCGGAACTTCCCACCACGACATGGGCTCCCCTTTCGAGTGCGTTCAGGACGTGAGTTCTGGCAGTCCCCGGCTCCGTGTACTCGACGAAGACGTCGCAAGGATGGGCCAGCGCTTCTGCAACCGACCGGTAGATGGGGCAGACGAGGTGTGGCTCACCCAATACCTCGCCCAAGTTCCGACCCGCGTGCGTGCGCGACACGCCGGCCACGAGAGACAGGTCCGCAGCTCTCGCGACGGCACGCGCCAGTTCGGACCCCGCGAGGCATACCCTGATGGTCATCGAAGCCACCCCGGCCGTGTCCTGACAGTGACTTGGGGCCGTGCAGTCCTTGGCCTCTCCCCTCGTGTTTGCCCACAGACATCCCGGCTCCTCCCGGATGTCACAGAAAGTTGCTGGACATTGTCACCCGACCGCAAGCACAACCACAGAGATCGCATCGTTGAAATCGTGGTGAGGTCCGGCGCTGATCGCTTGAAAGCGTTGACCGAGCCGGGTGAAATCGACTACCTTCACCGTTCCGGCCGGGCCGCTTGGGGAATCACTCAGCAGCGCCCTGACGCGGTCGACCCGCGAATCCGGGGAAATGGAGGTGTAGAAACTGGCTGCGTTTTCGGCGTCGCTCGAATACCAAAGACGCGGAAAGATCCGAGAGCGCATCTTGGAAGCCATAGGACATCTCACGCCGATACGATGGGCTCACGACCGCCCAGCTGCCGTCGGGTTGGCTCCGCTGGCCCGAGGACCAACGGCAGCAGTCGGCCCTCCTGTCCGTCAGTCGTCTCCCTCCCGGGGGAGTGAGAACGTTTCGCTCAGGATCACGCGTTCTGCAGTCTTCCCTCCGCCTTGCGCAGGGCCTGCCCGAACGCCTCGACGTCGTCCGGAAACACCAGGATGCTGGCGCGCTGGCGGCCCGTGCCCGTCTTGCGCGTCTCGGTGATGACCAGATAGCGCCTGCGGTTCTTCGACTCCCTGACATCAAAGAAGTAGGTTCGCCCTCCGGCGCGCACCTGCTCGCTGAATATCGCCTTGCCCGCCTCGCCGTTATGTACGTCGGCTGCCATCGTCAACCTCCCTTCCCGCAAGGCGCGGACTTTGGGACTCAACCCCCGATCTGCGCCCAGCCACACCATCCGCGGCAACGATCCTGAGCCGCCACCCCCGAGGGTGACTCGCCCCGCTACCGCGTCCGTGCCGGGGCCTCCTTGCTGTTGCGCGAGGGCGGCTCGGCGACCACCGGTGCCTCGGGCAGCGGGGCGCGGCCGCGGCCCAGGTTCAGTTTCTCGCGCACCTTCGCCTCGATCTCCGCGGCCAGTTCCGAGTTGTTCTCCAGGAACTCGCGGGCGTTGTCTCTGCCCTGACCGATCCGCATCTCTCCGTAGGAGAACCACGTGCCGACGCGCTGGATCAGCCCGAGGTTGGTGGCGACGTCGAGTAGGCTGGCGGCTCTGGAGATCCCCTTCCCGTAGTAGATCTCCACCTCCGCATCACGGAACGGCGGGGCGACCTTGTTCTTGACGACCTTGACCCGGGCGCGCATGCCGCGGACCTCGTCCCCGCTCTTGATGTTCTCGGTGCGGCGGATCTCCATGCGCACCGAAGAGTAGAACTTCAGGGCGCGGCCGCCGGTCGTGGTCTCGGGGTTTCCGAACATCACCCCGACCTTCTCGCGGATCTGGTTGATGAAAACGACGACGCAACGCGAGCGGCTGATCGCACCGACCAGCTTGCGCAGCGCCTGCGACATCAGGCGGGCCTGCAGCCCGACGTGGGCGTCGCCCATGTCACCCTCGAGCTCGGCGCGGGGCACGAGGGCCGCCACTGAGTCCACAACGATGACGTCCACGGCGCCGGAGCGCACCAGGGTCTCGGCGATCTCCAACGCCTGCTCCCCGCTGTCCGGCTGGGAGATCAGCAGTTCGTCGACGTTGACGCCCAACGACCGCGCGTAGGCCGGGTCGAGGGCGTGCTCGGCGTCGATGAATGCCGCCACCCCCCCTTCCCTCTGCGCTTCGGCCATGATGTGGTATCCCAGCGTGGTCTTGCCCGACGACTCCGGGCCGTAGATCTCGACGACCCGGCCGCGCGGCACTCCGCCGACCCCGAGCGCCACGTCCACGCCCAGGGCGCCGGTGGGGATGACCTCGACGGCAAGCCGCTGCGACGCCTCGCCCAGCTTCATGATGGACCCCTTGCCGAACTGCTTTTCGATCTGCGCCAAGGCTAGGTCCAGCGCCTTCTGCCGCTCGCTCATCGTGATCACCCTCCTGCGTTGTCCCGCGGATCATACCAAACATATGTTTGCCTGTCAATACCGAACCAGTGGAAACGTCGCCCTCTCTACGTACGTCGGGCCCCTTGGGCTCAGTCGGCTCTGCATCAGCACCACCGAACCAACGCACTGGACCCCGATTTTCGTATGCCGCTGGGCCTCCAGGGCGACTTTCAAGCAAGGGAGGCGTCTGCGCTCCCGGGCGCGGCCCAGGGTCAGGTGGGCCGAAAAGGGCCGGGCCTCCCGCGCAAACCCCACTTCAGCCAGGATCTCTTCCGCCCGGGCAGCGAGGGCCGTCAGGCGGTCGGCGCCCTCAAAGACACCGACCCACACCACCCGGGGACTGCTGGAAGTGGGAAACGCACCGACGCCCTCGATGCGGATCTCGAAAGCCTCGCATTCGCGCAGGCGTCCCAGCGATGCGGCAACCTCCGGCACCTTCGCGTCGGGGACCTCGCCCAAAAACTTCAACGTGAAGTGGAGGTTGTGCGGCTCAACCCACTTGACGCCGGTCGCCGCTTCGGGGCACAGGCGCACGATCTCGTCGCGGACACGCTGGGCTGCAGGCCGCAGCGCGGGGTCGAGGGGGATGGCCACGAACAGGCGCATGACATCACGACGGCGGCGTGCGCGATCGGTCCTCCAACAGATACCGTCGCAGCAGGTTCAGCGTCGCCTGTGCCGCGAGGTGCTTGACGCCCTCCCGCCCGGGTTCTTCCCCGAAGTTCACCCGTACGGTGCGCGCGTCCCCGGCTCCCGCAAGCGACAGGAACACCAGCCCGACCGGCTTTTCGGGCGTGGCGCCGGTGGGCCCGGCGATGCCCGTGGTCCCAAGACCGACGTCTGCGCCGAACCGTTCGCGGACGCCCCGCGCCATCGCCTCGGCGACCTCTCCGGAGACGGCTCCGTGGCGCTCCAGCAGCGCTTGGGACACGCCGAGTAGGGCCTGCTTGGCCTCGTTCGCGTACGCCACGACCCCGCCGAGGAAGTAGGCGGAACTTCCCGGTACGTTGGTCAGTCGGTGTCCGACCAGCCCGCCGGTGCAGGACTCCGCGACAGCGACGGTGACTCCCTGCCCGGACAGCAGCCGGGCCACGGCCATCTCTAGTGTCTCGTCGTCCACGCCGTACACCGCGTCGCCCAACCGCTTCCGCAGAGCTGCTTCGGCTGAAGCCAGCATCGCGTCCACCTCAGCGGGGGTACCGCGTGCGGTGATGCGCAGGTGCACCTCGCCCAAATGGGCTAGCGGGGCGACCGTCGGGTTGGTCGTGTGGATGAGGTCGCGGATCTGCTCTTCTAGCGCGCCCTCGCCGACGCCGACGGTGCGCAGCACGAGGGAGCGGATCACGCTTCGCCCCACCCAGCCGCGTTCGCGCAGATACGGGATCACGGTCTCGGTGAACATCCCGCGCATCTCGCGCGGGATGCCCGGCAGGATCACGATCAGGCGACTGTCGTGCTCCCAAAGAATCCCCGGCGCCGTACCCCATCGGTTCGGAATCGCCTCAGCACCACGCGGGATGAGCGCCTGGCGCCGCTGGTTCGGCGTCATCTGGCGGTTGCGGCGCGCGAAGAACGCTTCCAGGTGCGCCAGCGACGCCTCGTCGACCACCATGTCCACGCCCAGGGCGGCAGCCACAGCTTCCTTGGTGAGGTCGTCCTCGGTCGGTCCCAACCCCCCCGTGAAGACGACGAGGTCGGCCCGCGAAGACGCCAGACGAAAAGCCTGCTGGATGCGCTCGAGGTTGTCGCCCACGGTCTGCCGGAAGTAGACGGGGATGCCGAGTTCGGCCAGGCGCTCGCAGATGTACGTCGCGTTGGTGTCGGTGATCTGCCCCAAGAGCAGCTCGGTCCCGACGGAGACGACCTCGCCGGCTCTCATGGGAGTCGTGGGCGGGCGCGCTCCACGATCGCCGACAGATCGACGCCCGCCGGAAGGGTGCCGAAGGCGCGCCTGGGGTCTGCCCCCAGCCGGCTCGCGCAGAATGCGTCCGCCACGGCGGGGGGACCACAACACACCAGCAAGGAGGCCTGCAGGGCCAGTGCCATGTCCTCCGTGAGCCGCCTCGCGGCGGCTTCGTCGGGTTCGGCTATGTCCCGTTCCAGACGGCGGACGAACGCGTCCAAGCGCGCATCCCCACCGTGGGCCAGCCGGACCTCGTTCCAGAAGGCCTCTACGGATTGGGGGTCGCGCCGGATCGCGCGCAGCACGTCCAGACAGATGACGTTGCCGGCTCCTTCCCACAGGCCGTTGAGCGGGCTCTCGCGGAACAGACGCGGCATCACGGACTCTTCGACGTAGCCGTTGCCGCCCAGGCACTCGAGGGCCTCAGCCGCGTGCGGCGGAGTGCGCTTGCAGACCCAGTACTTGGCGACCGCGGTCGCCAGGCGCCGGAAGGCCACTTCCTCCGGAGCGGTCGTGTCGTAGGCACGGGCGAGCCGCATGGCCAGCACCGTGGCCGCCTCGCTCTCCAATGCGAGGTCGGCCAGCACGTTCTGCATGAGCGGCTGATCGAGCAAGAGCCTACCGAACGCCCGGCGATGGGCGGCGTGGTGGATGGCCTCGGCGACAGCGTGACGCATTCCGGCCGCCGAGCCGATCACGCAGTCCAGGCGCGTGTGGGTGACCATCTCGAGGATCGTCCGCACGCCGCGCCCCTCCTCCCCGACCATCCGTGCCCAGGCTCCATCGAACTCCACCTCGACCGACGCGTTGGACCGGTTGCCGAGCTTGTCCTTCAGCCGCTGGAGGAAAAAGGCATTGCGCTGACCGTCGGGCGTCCACCGCGGCAACAGGAAGCACGACAACCCACCGGGTGCTTGGGCGAGGACCAAGAACGCGTCGGACATCGGCGCCGAGCAGAACCACTTGTGACCGGTGATCCGGTACTCCCCGCCTGGGCCGGGTTTCCCGATCGGCTCGGCCCGGGTGGTGTTGGCCCGCACGTCCGATCCACCTTGCTTTTCGGTCATGGCCATGCCCATCAATGCCCCCGCCTTTTCGGACACCGGCCGGAAGCTCGGGTCGTAGACGCGCGAAAACAGACGGCCCTCCCACTCGGACGCGACGTCTGGGGTCGTCCGCAGCGCCGGGACGGCCGCGTAGGTCATCGAGACCGGACAACCGTGGCCCGCTTCGACCTGCGTGAGCAGGAAAAACTTGGCCGCGCGGACGACGTGCGCGCCCGGGTGCGGATCGCCCCAGGGAGCGGCGTGCGCGCCGAACGCCACGGCGTGGCGCATCAGCTCGTGGTAGGCGGGGTGGTAGGTGACCTCGTCGCGGCGGAACCCGAACCGGTCGTGGGTGTGCAGGACCGGGGGATGGCCGTTGGCGAGAAAGCCGAGTTCATGGGCGGCCGCAGAGCCGCAGAACGCCCCGATCTTGCGCAACTCCCCTTCCGCCCAGCCACCTCCCTCGCGGCAGACGGCCTCGACGAGGGCCAGATCCGCGGTATAGGCGTCGTAGCCGACCAGCGGCGGGGGTTGGTTGGTGACTTCGTGCGTGGCCAACGGGTGTTCCTACGGCAGCACCGGAGCGACCTCGCCGATCGTGAAGGTGCGGCGGACGACCTCCCCAGGCCCGCCCAGCGTACCCATCTGCCGACCGTTGACCTCCAGGGCGACGGCGGACGCATTGCCGATGACGATGTTCAGCGTCTGCTGGGCCTCCCACACCTGGCTCTCCCCGGGACGGATGAATCCCTCAAAGACGCGGCGGCCATCGGCCACCACGCGCAGCCAGGACACGTCCGCGGCGCGGGCCACCAGCCGGACTCCGTCCACGGTCGCCGGCGTCGGCGGCGGCAACTCCGGCGAAGGCTCGGCGGCCACCGGCTGGGGCACCGTCGGCACGGGGGTGGCGGCCAGCGGTTCCGGCGTAGGAATGGGAGTCGCGTAGAACGCGCGGATTTCCCTGTATCCCACGTAGGCGACCACCCCGAACAGCACGACCAGCACCGCGACGGCCCACCGCAGCACGCGGCGCAGCGGCGACGGCGGTGCTGCCGGCCGAATCGGCACCTCCCCGCTGCGGGCGACCAGCTCCGGCTTCCGGTCGGCTCGGACGACGGTGCTCAGACGCTCAAGGAGCGGTTGCGGATCCAGGTCCAAAAACGCCGCGTACGAGCGCAGGAATCCCTTCGCGTACTGGGCAGCCGCGAAGACCTCGAAGCGTTCCTCCTCGAGGGCTCGGAGGGAGGCGACGGGGATGCGGATGCGCTCGTGGACCTGCTCCAGGGAGACGTTCAGATTCTCGCGGCGGCGGCGCAGGGTCTCCCCGATCCCCAGGGGCCCCGGCCGGGCCTCGCGAGCGTCGGTGCGGGCCGCCGGACGGCTCATCAACAGTAGTGTAACAAGCCGTCAGCTCTCCTCGCCCTTTGTGTACGGTACGCCGTCGGCGGCAGGTGGCCGGGCCCGCCGAACGAACCCCGCCAGGACGAGGATCGTCACGATGTGCGGCAGGACGTTCAGGAACTGGTGCGGGACGTTGAGAACGACGACCCGCAGGCTGAGGGCGTCGAAGTAGCCGAACAGGGCTGAGGCCCCCAGGGCTCCGATCGGCCACCAGTTGCCGAAGATCATCGCCGCCAGGGCGATGAAGCCGCGGCCCTGCGTCATCCCCTCGAGGTAGCCCCGGCCCTGCTCGATCGCCAGGTACGCCCCGGCCATGCCCGCCAGCGCGCCGCTGATCAGCACGCCCAGATACCGCATCAGGTAGACGTTGACGCCCAGCGTGTCCGCCGCCGCGGGGTTCTCACCCACTGCGCGCAGCCGCAGCCCGAACTTGGTCCTGACGAGGACCCACTGCCCGACGAACACGAGCAGGATCGCGACCAGGATCAGAGGCGAGATCCCGGTGGCGACCGGCCGCAGTCCCGGGACGTCGCGCAGCAGCGGGATGCTCACCGGCGCGAAGCCCCCGATGCCTGGCGACTGTGTGGCCACTCCGAACAGGAGGATGTTCAAAAAGCGCGCCAGCCCCACGGCCAGCAGGTTCAGCACGACGCCGCTGATGATCTGGTCGACGCGGAAGGTGATCGTGACCAGGGCGTGGATGGCCGCGAACGCCACACCCGCGGTCACCGCGGCGAACACCCCAACCGTCGGCCCCCCGTACAGCGTGCCGACGGCGCCGAAGAACGTGCCCATGATCATGATGCCTTCCAGGCCGATGTTGATGACCCCGCCGCGCTCGGAGAACACCGCCCCCAGCGCCGCCAGGACGATCGGCACCGTCAGCCGGATCGCCGAGGCGATCAGTGCCATGTCGAACAGGACGCTCACGACCTCCATCGGGTTCCTCAGCCGCCGGGCTCCAGCACCGGTCCGGCGGCTGCGACGACGCGACCGGCCTCGCGCTTGCGCACGTTGCGGACGTAGCGGGTCAACAGTTCGTACGCTACCACGATCGCCAGGATGATCACCGCCTGGAGGATCGTAATCACCTCCCGCGGCACGCCGGCGAAGACCTGCACGCCCTGCGCGCCCCGGTCTAGGAACGCGATCAGCAGCGCTGAGGGGATGACGCCCAGGGGGTTGTTTTTGGCGAGCAGCGCGATGGAGATCCCCAAAAACCCCAGCCCCTTCGGAAAGTCGATGTCCAGGTAGCCGAAAAAGCCCAGCACGTCGTTGAGCCCGACCAGTCCCGCGACCGCCCCGCTGAGCATGAACATCGTGAACTGCACGCGACCGATGCGGATCCCGCCGGCCTCCGCCGCGTCGGGGTTGAGTGCCATCGCCCGCACCTCGTAGCCGAACCGCGTGCGGCTCAGCAAGAGGTACAGTGCGATCGCCAACGCCACTCCGACCGGCAGCAGCCAGTTGAGGCTCGAATATCCCGGGATCTGAAAACCGATCGCGTCGAGCACCCCCCGCATCGACGGGATCCGCGCCGTCGGCTCGAAGATCGGCGTCCGGACCCGTGGCGTCCCAACCTGGGTCGGGTCCCGCAAGACGTCGGTGAGGAAGTAGAGGATCGTGGCGGCGGCGATGTGGTTCATCATGATCGTCGTGATGACCTCGTGAGCGCCCCGCCGCAGCTTCAGTGCGATCGGCACCAGTGCCCACGCCATCCCGCCGATCACGGCGGCCGCCATGGTCAGCGGCAGGTGGACCACGGCCGGCAGCCCCTTGACGCCGAACGCGACCACCGCGGCGCAAAGAGCGCCGATGTAGTACTGCCCCTCGACGCCGATGTTCCACAGGGCTGCACGGAAGCTGAGGGCCACCGCCAATCCGGCCAGGATGAGCGGCGTGGTCTTGAAGAGGATCGAGGCGATGCTGTCGGCGCGGGTGACGTTGAACCGGATCATCAGCGTATACACGTCGAGGGGGTTCTTGCCGATGGCGAGGATGATCGCCGAGGAGACGAGCGCACCGAAGAGGATCGCCAGCAGCGGCGTGCTCAACTGCAGTAGCCACAACCTCGCGCTCACGTGCCCGCCTCCTGCCGCCGCGCCCCGGTCATGTACAGACCCAGCTCGGATGCCGTGACCGCCTCGGCGGAGAACTCCCCAACGAGTTCGCCTCCGAACATCACGCCGATCCGGTCTCCCAGGGCGAGGGCCTCGTCCAGATCGGACGAGACGAGCACCACCGCCATCCCCTGCGCCTTGGCTTCCAGGACCTTCCCGCTGACGAACTCCGTCGCACCGATGTCCAAGCCCCGCGTCGGCTGCGCTGCGACGAGCACCCGGGGCTCGAAGGCGAACTCCCGCGCCACGACGACCTTCTGCTGGTTCCCGCCCGACATCGCCAGAACGGGCGTGCGCGTGGAGGTCACACGGATGTCGTACTCGTGGATCTTCTGCTGCGCGAACGCATCCACGGCACGATCGTCAAGCACGAAGCCGCGCCCGAACACCGGGCGCACGTGGTGACCGAGGATCACGTTCTCGCGCATCTCCATCGGCAGCACCAGCCCGCGCCGGTGCCGGTCCTCCGGGATGTGCGCGGTGCCCAGCATCCGGATCTCGCGGGCGTCCAGGTGCGTTGCATCGGCGCCGCAGATCCGCAGCGAGCCCCCGGCGATCGGTCTCAAGCCCACCAGCGCCTCCACCAGTTCCGTCTGACCGTTGCCTTCCACACCGGCGATCGCGTAGATCTCCCCGGACCGCACCGCAAACGAGACGTCGCGCACTGCCACGCGCCCTCGCGTCCCGAGCACGCGCAGCCGATCGGCCTCCAGACGCGGCTCGCCGGCGGCGACCTGCGGGCGCTCCAGACGCATCAGAACCGGCCGGCCGACCATCATCTCGGCCAGCCGCGTCTCGTCCGTCTGGCCGGCCTGGACCGTCCCGATCATGCGTCCGCGCCGAAGCACGCTAACCCGATCCGCCAGCGCGAGGACTTCGTCGAGCTTGTGGCTGATGAAAATAATCGTCTTGCCGCCCTCGCGCAGCCCGCGGAGGTTCCGGAAGAGGTCTTCGACCTCCTGGGGCGTCAAGACGGCGGTGGGCTCGTCGAGGATCAGCAGCTCCGCCCCGCGGTACAGCACCTTGAGGATCTCCACGCGCTGCTGCTCGCCCACCGACAGCGAGGACACCGGTGCGGAGGGGTCCAGGCGGAAGCCGTACCGGTCGCTGAGTTCGCGCACGCGTCTTTCGGCCTCCCGCCGCGACAGCACCCCCGAGGGTTCGGATCCCAGGATGACGTTCTCGGCGACGGTGAACGCGGGGATCAGCATGAAGTGCTGGTGCACCATTCCGATCCCCAGCATGAGTGCGGTGCGCGGACCGGCCATCCGGACAGGACGCCCACGGATCAGGATCTCGCCCTCGTCCGGCTGGTACAGCCCGTACAGGATCTTCATCAGTGTGCTCTTGCCGGCGCCGTTCTCGCCGACGATCGCGTGGATCTCCCCCCGTTCCACCCTCAGCGAGATGTCGTCGTTGGCGACCACGCCGGGGAACCGTTTGGAGATGCCGCGCAGTTCGAGGAGAGTCTGCGTCATGTCGGTGAAGACAAAGCGAGAGCGGGCGCGCCCCAGCCACCCGCTCTCGCCTCGTGCGTCGCCGCCTCCTAGCGGCGCAGCGTCCTGAGGAACTCTTCCAGTTCCTGCCGGGTGGACGGCACCCGGATCTCACCGGCCACGATCTTCTGCTTGAGTTCCTCCAGGCGCGGCTTGATGTCGGCGATCATGTCGCGGTTGTAGTCGTTCTCGGCGTAGCCCACGCCGTCGTCGGCCAAGCCGAAGTTGCGGTAACCGCCCTTAAACTGCCCCTCGACCAGGGCCTTGATCGTCTCGTAGACGGCCACGTCGACGCGCTTGAGCATGCTGGTGAGGATGTGCGGTCGCTGGTCTTCCTTCACTGTCAGCGACTGATCGGCGTCCACCCCGATCGCCAGCCGCCGCCTCTCGACGGCCGCCTCGAAGACACCGATCCCCGTGCCGCCGGAGGCGTGGTAGATGATGTCCGCGCCGCGATCGTACTGGGCCAGGGCGAGCTCGCGGCCCTTGACCGGGTCCCGGAACGCCTCACCGGTTGTGCCCGCGTAGTCTGAGAAGACCTCGATGTGCGGGTTGACGTATTTGGCGCCTGCGATGAAGCCCGCTTCGAACTTCTCGATCAGAGGGATCCTCATGCCGCCGACGAAGCCGACCCTGCCCGTCTGGGACTTCATCGCCGCCGCGGCCCCCACGAGGAACGATCCCTCGTGCTCGTTGAACAGCAGGCAGACGATGTTGGAGTCCTCGTTCAGTTCCTCGATGAATCCGTCTACCAGGCCGAACTTGACGTTGGGGAACTCCTCCGCCACGCGCTTGATGCTGTCGGTGAACAGGAACCCGATCCCGAACACCAGCGCGAAGCCCTCGCCGGCCAGCAGCCGCAGGAGCTCCTCGCGGTTCTCCCCACCCGCGGCCGGTTCGAGGTCCCGGGTCTCGATGCGGTCGCCGAACTCTTGCTGGGCACGCTCCAGACCGGCGAAGGCCATGTCGTTGAACGAGAGGTCTCCCCGGCCGCCGACGTCGTACACGATGCCGACCCTGATCTTCTCGGCCGTCGGCTGGGCGGCCTGGCGGGGCTGGCAGGCCGCCGCGAACAGCAAAGTCGTCACAAGCACGGCTACGAACGAACGTATATGTGGCTGAAGCCTCATGCGCTCCCCCTGGGCTAGGTTTGAGCAATCGTCGGAAGACTTCTCCGCCACGGTCGGGCGTCCCTGCGGGAAGGCCGCGGGTGGATCGTCGGTCTACGGGGTCTGCGCGGTGGCCGAAAACAGCCGGTCCACTTCCTCCAGGCCGATTAGCACCTCTCGGGGGTTGCTGCCCTGGGGCGGGCCGACGATGCCACGCGCTTCGAGCTGGTCGACGATCCGGGCGGCGCGCACGTATCCGATCTTCATCTTGCGCTGCAGCAGCGACACCGAGCCGTAGCCTGTCTGGACGACGATCCGGGCGGCCTGCCCGAGCAGTTCGTCCTCTCCTTCCTCTCCCACTTCCTGCCCGTCGGCCTGCAGCAGGGAGTCGTCGTAGGCGGGTCGGCCCTGATCCTTCCAGAAGTCCGCGATGCGCTCGATCTCCTGATCGGAGACGTAGGCACCCTGTACGCGGGTCGGCCGGTTCGCTCCGGTCGGCAGGTAGAGCATGTCGCCGCGCCCCAGCAGTTTCTCCGCCCCCGGGGTGTCGAGGATCGTGCGGGAATCGACCATCGAGGAGACCGCGAACGCGATCCGAGATGGGATGTTTGCCTTGATCAGCCCCGTGATCACATCCACCGACGGGCGTTGGGTCGCGACGACGAGGTGGATCCCGGTGGCGCGCGCCATCTGGGCCAGGCGGACGATGCTGTCCTCGAAGTCCGCCGGGGCGACCATCATCAGATCGGCCAGCTCGTCGATCACGACCACCACGTACGGCAGGAAGCCATCCTGGCCCTCGCCGAGCTTGTCACCGGACACTGCCTCCATCGCCCGCACGCGCTCTTCTGAGGACAACGCGTTGAAGGCCTGCACGTTGCGCGCCGTCGCCGCGGCGAACACCTCGTAGCGCCGCTCCATGCCGGCGATGATCTTGCGCAGCTTGGCGGCGGCGTCCTTCGCGCTGCGCACGACGGGGATGAGCAGGTGAGGAATGTCGTCGTAGTGCGTCAGCTCCACGCGCTTGGGGTCGATCATCACGAACCGAACCTGGTCCGGCGTCGCCCGCATCAGGACGCTGGCGATGATCGTGTTCAACGTGACGCTCTTGCCCGATCCCGTGGCACCCGCGATGAGCAGGTGCGGCATCTCCACGAGGTTGGCGACGACCGGATAGCCGGCGATGTCCTTTCCGAGCGCGACCAGCAACGGGTCGGGGTGGCCGAACTCGGGCGCGTCGAGGATCTCGTGCAGGGTGACCAGCGCCGCCTTTTCGTTGGGGAGTTCGATGCCGACCGCGGACTTGCCGGGGATGGGCGCTTCGATCCGTACCGACTGGGCCGCCAGCGCAAGCGCGATGTCGTTGGTCAGGCTCGTGATGCGCTGGACCTTCACGCCCGGCGCCGGCTGCAGTTCGTAGCGCGTCACGACCGGGCCCTGCTCCCAGCCCACGCACTTTACCTCGACCCCGAACGAGCGCAGGACGGCTTCCAGGCTCCGGCCGACCTCCTGCGGATCGAGCTTCTGGCGGCCGCGGCCAGGAGGGGAAGGCTGGAGGATCGAACGCGGTGGGACGGTCCACGGACCGTGCGAGGCGGCGTCCGGCTCGAGGGCGAGGGCTTGCTGGCGCACCTTCGGTCTGGGCTTCCGGGCCAGCGCGGTCTTCGGCTCGGGGGCGTCCTGGGCGGCCGGAGCCTGGGCGGCGGGCTCGCTTGACAGCTCTGGGGCGCACAGCACGAACTCCGGTGCGGGGGTCTGTTCTCCGCGACGCTCTTCGTGCCTGGGTACGATCCCCCACAACCAAGACGCGACCCCAACCACCGCCCCCACAATCCAGGTCCACGCCGCCGCCGCCGCTCTTCCAATCGTGCGCGCGACTCCCGGAACCGACCGCCAAATCGCCGCTGCGGCGCGCAGCACGCCCAGGGCCACGGCCTCGATCACGCGCAGGGGGCTCAGGCGAGTGACCAGGAAAAACGCTGCCACTGCGCCGAGCGCCACACCAACCGCGGGGCCGGGATCGCCCAGCAGCCTCCTCCACAGCCACGCCTGCGCACCGCCCACGCTGCCGCCGCCGTGTCCGCTGGCGCCTTGCGCCATCTCGCGGCCGGGTTCCAGGGGGAGGTGTTCGGCGAGCAGGACCGTGAGCAGCAGAACGAGCAGCCCTGCCAGACGCTTCGTCAGGCGCGGGCGCTCCACCACCAGCAGCACCAGACCGGCCAGCGCCAGCAGGACCGGTACCGCCCAGGCGTGCAGCCCGAACAACCACCTCTGCCAGGAGGCGAGGTAGCGGGGAATCACGCCGCCGGCGCCGGGGATCAGGCTCGCCGCGGCCACCAAAGCTGCGGCGAGGGCGAGCGCTCCGACCGCGCGGCGCCGGGACGTCGGTCGCGGCCGACTCCTCCGAGCCGCCGGATGCCGCGTCGCCGCCCGTCGGGCGGCCACCACGCGACGGCTCATGTCCCACCCCGGGCGACGCCCACGGCGAGCATCACCAGCCCCACGCCCCAGCAGTAGTAGGAAAAACGCCCCAGCCGCCCCCGGCGCACGAAGTCCACGAGCCACAGGATCGCGGCCGTGCCGGCCACCAACGACACCGCGAAACCCACAGCAAACTCGCCGGGTGTGTGTCCGTGCGCGAGCGCAACACGCCACTCCTTGGCCAGCGAATATCCGCCCGCGCCCAGAATCGCCGGCACCGATGCGAGAAAGGAGTAGCGGGCGGCGTCCTCACGCGCCACGCCGCGCCACAGACCTGTCGCGATGGTGACGCCGGAGCGCGAGATGCCCGGAAGGATCGATACCGCCTGCGCCAGCCCGATCAGGCCGGCGTCCCAAAGGGTCATCGCGTGCATCGGTCGGCGCGCGCGCTCGCGGGCGAACCACAACAGGAACCCGGTCACCAACAAAGCCCCCGCGGTCCACGTGACCGAATCGAAGACCGCCCGCAGGGGTCGCTCGAACACCAGCCCCGGTGCGGCCGTCACGGCGGTGGTCAGCGCGATTAGCCACACCACCCGCCCCGCCCGCGGCGTCCGGATGTCCAGCGGCGCCCGCAACCAGTCGGTCACGATGGCGAACAGGTCGCGCCCGTACAGCACCAGCACGGCCGCGACGGTGCCCAGGTGCAGGACCGCCTCCAGCAGCACGCCGGGCCGCTGCAGCCCGAGCAGGTACTGGGCGAAGACCAGGTGGGCGGAACTGCTGACCGGGAGGAACTCGGTCAGACCCTGTACCGCGCCGAGCAGCGCGAGCTGCCATGCCTGCGACATCGTTGCTCCGTTGGACGCTGCGTCGCCTCTGCCGTTGCGTGCTCAACCCATCAGACTACGACCTGGGCGCGCGGGTTTCCTCCCACGGTCCCGTCGGCTGCCACGAGCCGGCTCCTCACACTTCCACGAGCAGTGGCAACACCATCGGCTGGCGGCCGGTGCGCTCATACAGGAACTTCGCCAGGGTGTCGCGGATCTCGCCGCGAACGGCTCCGAAGTCCGTCTGCCCCTGTTTGCGGCAGCGCGCAACGGCGTTGCGCACCTGCTCTTCGGCCCTGCGGATCAAGTCGGCGGCCTCCCGCTCGTAGACGAATCCGCGGGAGATGACCTCGGGTTCCTGCACCAGTCGACCGGTCTGGCGCTCGATCGCCACCTGTGCGATCACCACGCCGTCGCGGGCCAGGTGCTGACGGTCACGCAGCACCACCGTGCCGACGTCACCGACGCCCAACCCGTCCACGAGCACGTTCCCGACATCCTCGCGGCCGGCCACCCGTCCGGTGCCGTTGCGGAACTCGAACACCGTCCCGTTCTCCCCCAACAGCACGCGGTCGGCGGGGATGCCGACTCCTTGCGCCAGGCGTGCGTTGAGGACGAGGTGGCGGTACTCCCCGTGGACCGGCACTACGTAGCGCGGCCGCAGCAGGTTGATCATCATGCGCAGTTCCTCCTGCGCGGCGTGCCCGGAGACGTGCACGCCGGAGTCCGGCCCGTAGACCACTTCGGCCCCCTGGCGGAACAGATAATTGATGGTGCGCGCGACCATCGCTTCGTTGCCGGGGATCGGGGAGGCGGAGAAGATCACCGTGTCACCGCGCTTGAGCCGGACCTGCTTGTGCGACCCGGTGGAGATCCGCGTCAGGGCCGCCAGCGGTTCGCCCTGGGATCCGGTGACGAGGATCAGGACCTTGCCGTCCGGCAGCCGGTTCGCCTGCTCCACGGCTACGTAGGCACCCTTGGGGATGCGCAGGTAGCCGAGGTCGACCGCGGTCCCGATCACCTCGACCATTCCGCGGCCCACCGCGGTGATTTTGCGGCCGGTCGCCGCACCGGCGTCGAAGGCCTGCTGCAGCCTGTGGACGTTGCTGGCGAACGTGGTGAGGAGGATGCGGCCGCGGATGCGCGGGAACAGCTCGGCAAAAGCGTCCCCGACCACACGCTCGGAGGGCGTCATGCCCACCCGCTCGACGTTCGTGCTGTCCAGCAGCAGCGCGAGGACCCCCTCTTCCCCCAACGCCGCCAGGCGTGCGACGTCGGTGGGCCTGCCGTCGATCGGCGTCTGATCGAACTTGAAGTCGCCGCTGACGACGACCGTGCCGCCGGGCGTGTGGACCGCGACGCTGCATGCGTCGGGGATGCTGTGGCCGACCCGGATCCACTCAGCCTCGAACGGGCCGATCCGGACCCGCTCCCGCGGTCGGACGGCGTGGAAGTCCTTGTGCCCCTCGCTCTTCGCGCGTGCCAGCCCGACGGTCAACTTGGTGCCGTAGACCGCCGCGGGCAGGTCGCGCAGAAGGAACGGGAGGGCGCCGACGTGGTCCTCGTGCGCGTGGGTCAGCAGCACGCCGGTCAGGCGCCGCCCGCCCTTACGCAACGGGCCGAAATCGGGGATGACCAGGTCGACGCCGTACAGTTCCTCTTCCGGGAACATCACACCGGCATCGACGAGCACGACGTCGGAGCCCCACTGGATCGCGGTGCAGTTCTTCCCGATCTCGCCCAAACCACCCAGCGGCACGATGCGCAGCGTGCCGGTGCCTGTTGTCCTGCGTCTGCGAGGCATCGGGCCGTGGAGCGGTCGGTGGTCAGCCGCCTCGCCGAGTTATGCGACGGGGGCGCCGACCGTTTCGCGCAGGACGGCCGCGATCTGGGCCTGCTCCGCCTCCGTCGCCGGGACCAGCGGCAGGCGCGGCTGGCCGATCGGAAAGCCGCTGAGCTCCATCGCGGCCTTCAGCGGCACCGGGTTGGGCGCGATGAACAGCGCCTTGAACAGCGGGAGCAACCGGAAGTGGATGCGCCGTGCCTCGGCCACCCGGCCGGCGTGGTAGGCGTCGATCATCTCTCCGATCTCCCCTCCCACCAGGTGCGAGGCCACGCTCACGACGCCGACTGCTCCGACGCTGCAGAACGGTAGGGTGAGGCTGTCGTCCCCGCTGTAGATCAGGAACGTCTCCGGGGTACGGCGCCGGATCTCCGAGACCTGCTCGAGACTCCCGGCCGCTTCTTTCACCGCGACGATGTTCGGCACCTCGCTCAGGCGCGCGATCGTCTCCGCAAGCATGTTCGTGCCGGTGCGGCCGGGGATGTTGTACATCATCACGGGGAGGTCGACGCTCTCGGCGATCGTTCGGAAGTGGCGGTACAGGCCTTCCTGCGAGGGCCGGTTGTAGTACGGAACGACCAGCAGCAGACCGTCGGCGCCCGCCCGCTTCGCCTCCCGGCTGAGGTGCACCGAGTGCGCCGTGTCGTACGTCCCGGTCCCGGCCAACACCGCGGCACGGGGACCCACCGCCTCCTTGACGATCCGGAACAGCCGGATCTTCTCCTCGTCGGTGAGGGTCGGCGCCTCGCCGGTCGTGCCGGCCACCACCAGGCTGTCGGTCCCGGTGTCCACCAGCCGCCTGGCGAGTTCGCCCGCCCGGTCGAAATCGACGGAGCCGTCAGGTGCGAACGGCGTGGCCATCGCCGTGATCACACGTCCCCAGTTCATCTCCATCGCCTCCCGCACACGGTCTGCTTAGGCTTTCCGCGCCGCCCGGGCAAACCCTTCCGGCAGGTGGGCGGCCGATGGGTCGTCAGATCGTCACCTCCTGCACCGAGTGTACCTCTGCGGCCAGGCGGAATTCGTCGTGCAGCGCCCGCAGTGCCGCCTCCATATGCTTGCGGTGCACCAGGCAGGAGATGGTCGTGTGCGAGTCCGCCGTCTCGAGGATGTCGATGCCGGCCGCCTGCAGCGCGCGCACCACCCGCATCATCACGCCGGGGACGCCTCGGATGCCGGCGCCGATGATCGAAACCTTGGCGCACGGACCGCTGCGCTCGACGTCGAATCCGCCGTCTTCCAGGAGCTGCTCCGCCCGATCGCCGTCTTCCTCGCGCACGGTGAACGCCAGCAGTTCGGGTAGGAGGTTGATGAGGTCGATGCTGATCCCGGCCTCGGCCAACACCCGCAACGCCTTCAAGGGCTCCTCGAGGCCGTCGCGCGCGCGGCGGCGCAGCCGGAGTTGCGTCACGTCCGGCAGGTGCGCCAGGCCGATCACCACGCGTCCGTCGTGGATCGGAACGTCGATGTCGGCGCCTCTCACGATCTCCGTCCCCCTTTGCGATCCGAGTTTGCGCACGATCAGCCGCACGCCGTGCTCGCGCCCGATGTCGGCCGCACGCGGGTGCAGGACCCGCGCGCCCAACCAGGCCATCTGCGAGACCTCGTCGTAGCTGATCCGCGGGATCGGCCGCGCGTCCGGGACGATCTGCGGATCCGAGGTCATCACACCGTCCACGTCCTTGAAGATCTCCACCAGGTCGGCGCCCAGCGCCGCTCCCATCGCGACGGCGGTCGTGTCACTGCCGCCACGGCCCAGCGTGGTGATCTCGCCGGTGGCGGTCACGCCCTGGAAGCCCGCCACGACCGGGATGCGCCCCTCTCCCAGCGCCCGCCACACGCGTCCCGGCCGGATGGTGAGGATCCGGGCATCGCCGAACTGTTCGCTCGTGAGGATCCCGGCCTGTGCTCCGGTTAGGGCGACGGCGGGGTGGTGTCTGCGGGTCAGGAGGTGGGCCAGCAACGCGGTCGAGATGATCTCGCCGCACGACAGCAGCAGGTCCAGCGTCCGCGGCTCGACGTCGGGGTCGATCTCCTTCGCCAGGCCCAGTAGCGTATCGGTGGCGTAGGGCTCCCCGGCCCTGCCGATCGCCGAGGCGACCACCACCACCTCGTGGCCGGCGGCGCGGGTGGCTTCGATCTGGCTGGCCACCCTGGCGCGACCTTCCTCGGTCTGCAGCAGCGTGCCGCCGTACTTCTGGACCACGATGCCCATGGGTTCGTGGTGCCGGTTCTCGGTACCGGTCATATCCTGGCGGGTCGGGCGTTGAAGTTCGGATCCAGGGTGATCAGTGTCTCCGCGACCTGGACCGCGTTCAGCGCCGCCCCCTTCCTCAGGTTGTCCGCGACCACGAAGAACGCCAGATTGCCGGCGCCGTCCAGGCGGATCCGACCGACGTAGGCGGGATCGCGGGCTGCGGCGCCCAGCGGTGTCGGGTAGCGGGAGGCCCGCGGTTCGTCCACAACCTCGATGCCCGGAGCCGAACGCAGGATGCGGCGCGCCTCCGCCGGATCCGGCGTTCGCTCGAAGGTCGCGTGGACGGCGACGGCATGCCCCACAAGCGTCGGCACACGGACACAGGTGATGCCCAGTTCCAGTGTGGGGTGGTCGAGGATCTTGCGGCTCTCGGCCGCCGCCTTCACCTCTTCGCTCGTGTGATCGCCCTCGCGCACCGAACCGATCGCGGGGATGACGTTCATCGCGATCGGATGTGGGAAGGCAGCCCCCAGGGACTCCGAGAGGGGCTCACCGCGCTCGACCACCGCCCGCATCTCCGCCCACAGCTGCTCGACGCCGGCCTGCCCGGCTCCGGACACCGACTGGTACGAGCAGGCGACCACGCGCCGCAGCCCGTAGGCGCGGTGCAGCGGCGCCAGCGGGAGCAAAAACGTCGCGGTGGTGCAGTTCGGATTGGCGATGATGCCGTGTGGGCGGTGGCGGACCGCCTCTGCGTTGATCTCCGGGATCACCAGAGGCACGTGGGGATCCAGGCGAAAGGTGGCGGCGTTGTCGATCACGACCGCGCCGGCTTGCGCCGCGCGGGGCACCCACTCCGCGGACACGGCGTCCGGGACGTCGAAGACGGCGAGGTCACAGCCTTCGAAGACCTCCTCGGACAGGGAGCGCACGACGTGCCCGTCGACGCGCCTGCCCGCCGAGCGCGCAGACGCCGCCAGGCGCAACTCCCGGACCGGGAACCGCCGCGACTCCAGGATGGTCAGCACCTGCCGCCCGACCGCGCCGGTCGCCCCGACGACGGTCACCACGTAGCCTCGCGCCGCCAACGCCTACCCTCCCTCCTCGATATGCAGCAGCCTCTCCAGCCCGACCACGAGCGAATCGAGCGCACCCACGCGGCGGATCGCCAGCAGCACGCCGGAGAGGAAGGACTCCTCGCTCACCGAGTCGTGCCGGATGGTGAGGGTCTGTCCCGGTCCGCCGAAGATCACCTCCTGGTGGGCGACCAGGCCGGGCAGGCGCACGCTGTGGACGCGAACGCCTGCCTGTGACGCCCCACGCGCACCGGGTGCGGTCTCTTCCTCCTGCACCGCGGGCTGCGGGACTCGGCCGCGCGCGGCGGCGATCAGGTGTGCCGTGCGCGCCGCCGTTCCGGATGGAGCGTCTCGCTTGCGGTCGTGGTGCAGCTCTATGATCTCGGCGTGCGGGAAGTACGCTGCGGCCCGCTGCGCGAACTCCATCATGAGCACAGCCCCCAGGGCGAAGTTCGGAGCGACCAGGCCGCCGATGTGTGCCTGCGCGCAGGCCTGGGCGAGTTCGTCCAGCCTCCCGGGCGCGTACCCGGTGGCTCCCACGACCGGACGCACCCCGACCCGAGCCGCTCGCACGGCGTTGTGCACCGCCCCATCCCCGACGCTGAACTCCACGAGGACATCGGCGACGCCCCCCAGCCGCCCGACACCCTCGGCCGGTTCGATCGCTACGCCCAGCGGCCCAGCCCCCGCCACCGACCCAGCATCCTGTCCGATGCCCCGCTGGCGACCGAAGGCGGCCACCAGGCGCATGTCGGGCTGAAAGGTCACCGCCCGGACCACCGCGCGCCCCATGCGGCCGGCAGCCCCACATACCGCGACGCGAAGAGGCTCGGTCATCCCTCCTCCGGCACCGATCCCTGCCGGGTCATGCCGCGGCCATCTCCAGCGCCCGGCGGACGATCGCCTCCGACCCCGCCGGGCCGATGGCGGCCAGGGCGGGCTCCCCGTCGAGGATCTGCGCGGCCAGGCGCTGGATGCGCTCGGCCGTGACCGCTTCGATTTCCGCGAGCACTTGGTCCAGGGTGATGCGGCGGCCGAAGTGCAGTTCGTTGCGCGACAGGAAGAACATGCGCGGCGCCGTACCTTCCAGCGACAGCATCAGGCCGCCCTTGAGCGAGTCCTTCGCGCGTTGCAGTTCGTCCGGCAGGACCGGCTGGTCGCGCAGGCGCAAAAGTTCGCGCAGCGTGATCCGCACGACCTCTTCGGCCCGCTCCGGGCTCGTACCAGCGTAGGCGCCGAAGGTGCCCGCGTCGCTGTACATGGTCGAAAACGTCCCGATGCTGTAGACCAGCCCGCGTCTTTCTCGCACCTCCTGGAACAGACGGGAGGCCATGCCCCCTCCGGCGATGTTGTCGAGCACGGACTGCACGAACCGGTCCGGATGCGCGGCGGGCAGACCCGGGTATCCCAGGCAGAGGTGCACCTGCTCGACGTCCTTCGGACGGAAGGCCGCGCTCGGACTCACCTGGGGGGCGACCGTCCGTCGCGGTGGGGCCTCCCCGGCCAGGCGCGAGAGCGGGGTACCGACCATCTCGACCAGGTCCTCGTGCCGCACGTCGCCCGCGGCCGCCACGAGGATCCTCTGCGGACGGTACTCCGACGCCACGAACTCGAGAAAGTCCGCCCGTCGGATCCGCGAGATCGTCTCCGTGGTTCCGATGACCGGCCGGCCGAGCGGGTCGCCCGACCAGATCGTCTCCAAGAACAGATCCTGGACCAGGTCGTCGGGGCTGTCCTCGTACATCTTGATCTCTTCGAAGATGACCTGGCGCTCCTTCTCGATCGCCTCCTCGCTGAACAGCGAGTCGGTCACCATGTCGGTGAGGATGTCCGCGATTCTGGGGAGGTGGTCGGACAGCACCCGGGCATAGTAACAGGTCAGCTCCTTGTCCGTGAACGCGTTCACCTGCGCGCCCAGCGCGTCCGTCTCCTCGGCGATCTGGCGGGCGGTCCGCCGCCGCGTCCCCTTGAACATCATGTGCTCGACGAAGTGCGCGATGCCGCTTTGGGACATCGGCTCGAAGCGCGACCCGGTCTGCGCCCAGATGCCCAGCGCGACGGTCCGGACGTCCGAGATGGTCTCGCTGACCACACGGATGCCGCCCGGCAGTGTGGTCTTGCGGTACTCGCTGTCTGGTCCAGCGGCCAAGTCGTGCTCCTTTGCTGCCAGGAAATGTGGCGGAGACGCCGCGGCTAGCGCTGGGCCCCTCCCCTGTAGTCCGGGCGCCGGTGGGACCGACGGTCGCGGGGCCGGCCCTCGCCCGGCCGGTCGCCGCGCCGTTGGCCCGATCCCACGGCCGCCTCCTCCCCCTGGGTTTCCGGTTCGTCGGGCAGCAGCCCGCGCCGGGTCAGGTTGACGCGCCCCATCGAGTCGATCTCCTTGACCCGGACCAGGATCTCGTCGCCCACCTTGACCACGTCTTCCACCTTGTCGACACGCCGGTTGGACAGTTCGGAGATGTGGACCAGGCCCTCCTTGCCGGGCAGGATCTCGACGAACGCCCCGAAGTTCATGAGGCGGGTGACGCGGCCCAGATAGGTCTGCCCGACTTCGACTTCGCGGACGATGTCGTGGATCATCCGGACGGCCTGCTGCGCGGCCGCCTCGTCGCTCGACGCGATGATCACCCGGCCGTCCTGCTCGATGTCGATCTTCACGCCCGTGGTGGCGGTGATCTTGTTGATCACCTTGCCGCCGGGGCCGATGACCTCGCGGATCTTGTCCGGGTGGATCTGGATCGTGATCAGGCGCGGCGCATACCGCGACAGCTCGGTCCGCGGCGAGGGCAGCGTCTGCTGCATCGCCTCCAGGATCTCCAGCCGCGCCCCGCGTGCCTGCTCCAGTGCCCGTGCCAGGATGTCGCGGGTCAGTCCATGTACCTTGATGTCCATCTGCAGGCCCGTGATCCCCTCGCGCGTCCCGGCGACCTTGAAGTCCATGTCGCCCATCGCGTCCTCGATCCCCTGGATGTCGGTGAGGATCGCGACTTCGCCGTCTGGGCCGGTGATCAGACCCATCGCAATCCCCGCCACCGGCGCGCGGATCGGGATGCCCGCGTCCATCAGGGCCAGCGTGCTCGCGCACACCGACGCCATCGAGGTCGAACCGTTGGACTCCAGCACCTCTGACACCAGGCGGATCGTGTACGGAAACGCATCCTCCGGCGGGATCATCCGGACCAACGACCGCTCCGCCAGGGCTCCGTGACCTATGTCTCGCCGGCCCGGCCCGCGCAGCGGTCGGACTTCCCCGACGCTGAACGGCGGGAAGACGTAGTGGTGCATGAACCGCTTCGTCTCGACGATGCCCAAGTCGTCGATGATCTGTTCGTCCTCTCCGGTACCGAGCGTGCACAGCGTCAGCACCTGGGTCTGGCCGCGCTGAAACAGCGCGCTGCCGTGTGTGCGCGGCATCAGCCCGACCTCGATGTACAGCGGCCGGATGTCGGCCGTGCCGCGTCCATCGGGGCGGACGCCCTCCCGCAGGATCATCCGGCGGACGAGTTCCTTTTGCAGGTCGTCCAGTGCGGCGGCGATCTCCCCTTCGCGGCCCGGATACCGTTCGGACAGGCGCTGAGCGACCTCCTGCACCGCCAGCCGGGTCTGTTCTTCCCGCACCAGCTTGTTGGGGTTGCGCAGCGCCGCGTCCAGCCGGTCGGTCGCTGCGGCGCGCACCTCCCGCTCCAGTTCGGGGTCGGGGGCGAACAGCGTCACCTCGCGCTTGGCCTTGCCGGACGAGGCGGCGAGTTCGCGGACCGCATTGACGATCCTGCGACACTCCGCGTGTGCCAGTTCCAGGGCCTCGAGAATCCGGGCCTCGGGGACCTCGTCGGCGCCGCACTCGACCATGATGATCGCCTCGTCGGTGGCCGCCACGACGAGGTCCAGCGCGCTCTGGGTCTCCAACTGCTGCAGGGTCGGGTTGATGACGAGCTCCCCGTCGACCAGCCCGATCCGCACGCAGCCGATCGGACCGCCCCACGGGATGTCCGACAGCGCGAGCGCGGCCGACGCACCCACCACCGCGGCCACGTCCGGCGCGTGGATCTGGTCGGCCGACAGCGTAGTGGCGATCACCTGCACGTCGTTGCGAAACCCCTTCGGGAACAGCGGGCGGATCGGCCGGTCCATCAGGCGCGAGGTCAGGATTGCCTTCTCGCCCGGACGCCCCTCGCGCTTGAAGAAGCCGCCGGGGATCTTCCCGGCCGCATACATCCTCTCCTCGAAGTCGCAGGTCAGGGGAAAGAAGTCGACCCCCTCACGGGGTTGCAGCGAAGCGGTGGCCGTCACCAAGACGACGGTCTCTCCGTACTGGACGGTGACCGCCCCGCCGGCCTGGCGGGCCAGCTTTCCGGTTTCCAGGATCCACTGCTCGCCGCCCACCTCGAAGGTGAGACGGTGCACGTCGGGTACTGCCAGTTGCACGCTCATCTGCCTCCTCCTTCATCTGCCCGGGGCGCTCCCGCCCGGGCGCGGTGCTGGGAGGAGGGCCGATCACCGGGATGCACGCTCCCGCGGAAGCGCGCGTCTCGATGATCGCAGTCCCTTCCTCCCCGTCCGTCGGCCGCCCGCCGGTGCAGACTCCCCGGGGTGCTACCTCCGCAGGCCCAGCTCCTGGATCACCCCCCGGTACCGCGCCAGGTCCTCTCGCTCCAGGTAGTCCAGCAGCCGACGGCGCTTGCCGACCATCTTGAGCAGACCTCTGCGCGAGTGGAAGTCCTTCTTGTGTGTCCTGAGGTGTTCGGACAGGATGTTGATCCGCTCAGTGAGGATCGCGATCTGGACCTCGGGGGATCCGGTATCGGTCGGGGTCCTGCGGTACTTCGAAATCACGCCCTGCTTGGCCTCCTTGCTCAAAGCCACAGCCTGCTCCTTTCCCCCGCGACGCGGCGTTTGCTGAGATCTCGACCGGAGGGCCGTCGGAGCCCTCGGACCCCCAGTCGGGACGACCACCAGTCCGGGTTCCGTCCCTCCCACCCGCGCAGCCCTCGGGAGGGTACCCCGGGACCTCCCGCATCTTAGCACACGCGTTCGACGCCGTCGACTCCGTCCGGACGCCCGATGAGCGCTTCGGCCTCGGCGGTGCGGCCTTCGCGCAGGAGCCGGCGAATGCGGGAACTGCTGACCGGCTCACCTCCGACGATCACCGGCGCGCACACCTCGACCGCAAACCCATACGCCTCGCCCAGGCGCCGCAACAGGTCCACGTCGCCCCGACGCTCGCGGCCGAACCGGAAGTCGGGACCGCAGACCACACCCCGCGCGCCGACGGACCCCACCACGACCCGTTGTACGAACTCCTCGGGCTCGGTCCGCCGCAGGGCTTCGTCGAAGCGCAGGAGCAGCACCGCGTCCAGGCCCGCAGCGGCCATCAGCTCCAGTCGCGCGTCCAGCGCGGTCAGCAAGAAGAAGTCCACGGACGGTGCGATCACCTGCCGCGGGTGGGGGTCGAAGGTCAGCGCCATACTGCGCCACCCCTCTTGCTGTGCCCACCGTACGGTGCGCGCGAGGATCGCCTGGTGACCCCGATGGACTCCGTCGAAGGTCCCCAGGGCCAGGCACGTCCCGGCGGGATGGGGCTCGACTTCCTCAGGGGACCGGAAGACCTTCACTGCATGACCTTGAAGGGGTGCAGCTTCCCGGCCTCCGCTCGACCCAGCGCGAGCAGCCGGCCGTCCTCGTCCAGCACCTTGACCAGCGCGCGCGGCGGAAGCGAGAGGTGCGGCGCCACCTTCCACAGGGGCAGCGCCTGGCCCTGCAACACCGCCGCCCGTAGCCGTCCGGTCACCTCGACGTCTGGCACGTCCGGCAGGGCGTGGGCCGCGGAGACGATCACCCGGTCCGGGACGCCGTCTGCCAGCGCCACTTCGATCTCCTCGAAGGTGACGCTGTCATCCAGGACATGTGGTCCCACCCGGGTGCGCACCATGAAGCCGGCGTGCGCACCGCAGCCCAGCCGTTCCCCGACGTCGTGGCACAGCTGCCGGACGTAAGTGCCCTTCGAGCACACGATGTCGAACAGGACCGACGGCGGCGCGAAACGCACGATGCGGATCTCGTGGACAGTGATCTCGCGGGGAGAGCGCTCGACCTCGATGCCCTTGCGCGCCAGTTCGTACAGGCGTCTGCCCTGATGGTGGACCGCCGACACCATCGGCGGCACCTGCTGCTGCTTGCCCACCAGGGCCGCCAAAGCTGCCTCAACGGTCGCCCGGTCGGTGACCGGCTCGGTGGCCGCGACCACCTCGCCGTAGGCATCCCCGGTCGTCGTCGCCACGCCCAACACCAAGTCGACCCGGTAGGCCTTGTCGGCCTCCATCAGGAACTCGCTCAGCCTCGTCGCCGAACCCACGCACAGAACGAGCACGCCCGCAGCACCGGGGTCCAGCGTACCGGTGTGCCCGACCCGCCGCGTCCGCAGCAGCCGGCGCAGGACGTCCACGCAGTCGTGCGACGTCATGCCCGGAGGCTTCAGGAGGTTGACGATTCCGTCCATGGTTCGATCACCGATCGGCTGCCCGCCGCAGTTCCTCTTCGGCCGCCTGGAGGGTCTGTGCGAGTACGCTGTCGAAGGGGCCGCGGGCCGTGAACCCCGCCGCGCCCACGTGGCCGCCCCCGCCGAAGCGCAAGGCCACGTCGTTGGCCCGCACCCCGTCCCGCGCCCGCAGGCTGACCTTGACCTCCTGCGCCTGGACCTTGAACAGGACCGCCAGCCGGACACCGGCGACCGAACGCAGAGTGCCCACGATGTTCTCCGTGTCTTCCCATCGCGCTCCGGCGGCCTGCAGCATCGGCTCGTCCACCACCGTCCACGCCAGCGCGCCGTCGCCGGACAGCACCATCCGCGCGAGTGCCAAACCGAGTAGGCGGACGGCGGCTGGTGGCCGCGACTCGTAGACGCGCTCGTAGATCCGGTGGGGCTGGGCGCCCCGCCGGACCAGTTCGGCAGCCAGGAGGTAGCTGTCCGGACGCACCGAGGCGTACCGGAACGACCCGGTGTCGGTCAGCAACCCCGTCATCAGGCAGGTGGCGATGCGTTCGTCGACCTCGCACCCGAGTTCGAGGATTAGGCGGTAGAACAACTCGGCCACGGCGGACGCCTCGGGGTCCGACCACACCAGGTCGCCGTATCCGCTGTTGTCCAGGTGGTGGTCGATGTTGACGACAACCCGCGCCGCAGACAGCGCCCCGGCGAACTTCCCCGCCCGGTGGACGTCGCTGCACTCGACCCCGACCGCGACGTCGAAGGGCCCACCCAGGTCCGCGCGTTCCGTGATCCGGTCGGCCCCCGGCAGGAAACCGTACATCGCGGGAACCCCGTCCGTGCTGGCGACCGTGACCTGCTTGCCCAGCGACTCCAACGCCAGCGCAAGCGCCAGGGACGAGCCCAGGCAATCGCCGTCGGGATTCTCGTGGTTGACGATGAGGACGGTCTGCGCCGCGCGCAGGCCGTCAGCGATCGCCTTCGCCGGTGTCAGCACGCCCCGCACCCAGTTCGCGCAGCAGCTGCATCACCCGGGTGCCCCGCTCGATCGAGTCGTCCAGCCGGAACTCGATCTCCGGCGCGTGATGGACCCTGAGCCGTCGGGCCAGTTCGGTGCGGACGAACCCGGTGGCGCTGGCGAGCCCCTGCATCGTCTGCTCGCGTTCTTCGGGGGTGCCGAAGACGCTCACGAAGATCTTCGCGTGGCGCAGATCGCGGCTGAGCTCCACGTCGGTGACCGAGACGAAACCGATGCGCGGGTCTTTCAGCCCGCGCTGCAGGATCTGGCCGACCTCGTCCCGGATGAATTCCCTCATCCTCTCGACGCGCTGCAAAGAAGCCATGGCCGATCACCCCGGGTCCGGCGGACGCCGTCTGTGACCCACTCATCGCATTTCGACCTCGTAGTCCACGAGCACCGCTTCGCGCTCCCGCTCGATGTAGCGCACCACCTGTGCCAGGACCCGGTCCGCGTGGCGCCCATCGTTCGCGACGCAGGCGATGCCCAGTGTAGCCTGCCTCCAGGTGTCCTGGTTGTCCACCTCCGACGCCGCCACCGCGAACTCGTTGTGCAGGCGCCGCAACAGGCTCTGGACGATCCGCCGCTTGTCCTTGAGGTTGCGCGGACCGGGCAGTTCGAGCGTGACGCGAAGGGTACCGACGATCATGGCAATCGACGCTCCGGCACGCGCCGTCGGGGGTCACGCGCCGGCTGCGATCGACTGTTCCTGCATCTCGTACGCTTCGATGATGTCGCCTTCCTTGACGTCGTTGAAGTTCTCGATCATCATGCCGCACTCGAAGCCGGCGGCCACTTCTCGGACGTCGTCCTTGAAGCGCCTGAGCGAACTCAGCCGCCCCTCGTAGACGACCGCGCCGTCGCGGACCACACGTACCTGCGCCCCACGCGGGATGCGTCCTTCGGTCACGTAGCAGCCGGCGACGGTGCCCAGGCGCGACACGCGGAACAGCTGGCGGACCTCAGCACGGCCCAGGATCACCTCGGCCACGACCGGGGCGACCAGTCCGGCCACGAGCTTGCGGACGTCGTCGAGCGCCTCGTAGATCACCCGGTACAGCCGGATGTCCAAGCCCTCCTGCTCGGCGATCCGCCGTACCGCGCCGTCCGGACGGACGTTGAACCCGAGGATGACCGCACCCGAGGCCGCGGCCAGCATCGCGTCCGACTCGGTGATCGCACCGACGCCGGCGTGCAGGATGTTGATCTTGACCTGCTCGCTCTGCAGCCGCTGGAGCGCGCCGGTGATGGCCTCCAACGAACCGTGCACGTCGGCCTTGACGATCAGTCGCAGCTCCCGGACGTCGACGAGTTCGTCCAGGCTCCCCTTTCGGGCCACCGCCGTCTCCGCGACGCGGCGACGCTCCCTGCGCTCCTCGGCGATCGCCTTGGCCCGCCGCTCGTCCGCGACGACCTCCAGGAGGTCACCGGCCAGCGGCACTTCGGCCAGTCCGATCACCTCCACCGGCATCGACGGTTCTGCCTCGGCCATGCGCCGCCCCCGGTCGTCGGTCATCGCCCGGATCTTGCCGTACGATTCGCCGACGACGACGGCGTCGCCGACCCGCAGCGTCCCTTCCTGCACCAGGACGGTCGCCACGGGTCCGCGCCCCCTATCCAGCCGGGCCTCCAGCACGGTCCCCCGCGCCGGCCGGTCGCGCGGTGCGCGCAGTTCGTGCAACTCGGCGACCAGGAGGATCATCTCCAGCAGCTCCGAAAGGCCCTGCTGGGTCTGCGCCGACACCGGTACGGTGATCACGTCGCCGCCCCAGTCCTCGGGCACCAGGCCGTGCTCGGCGAGCTGCTGCTTCACCCGGTCGACGTTCGCTTCCGGCAGGTCGATCTTGTTGATCGCCACCACGATCGGCACGCCGGCGGCCTTCGCGTGGTTGATCGCCTCGATCGTCTGCGGCATCACCCCATCGTCGGCCGCGACCACGAGCACCGCGATGTCGGTCACCTGCGCTCCGCGCGCCCGCAGCGTGGTGAACGCTTCGTGACCAGGCGTGTCGATGAAGGTGATCCGCTTGCCGCTCCACTCGACCTGGTAGGCGCCGATGTGCTGCGTGATCCCCCCGAACTCGCCCGCCGCGACGTTCGTCTGTCGGATCGCGTCCAGCAGAGTGGTCTTGCCGTGGTCCACGTGCCCCATGACGGTCACGACCGGCGCGCGCGGCTCGCCCTCGGAGGTGACGGTCAGTCTGCGTGCCGCCCGGGCAGCCTCCGCCGGCTCGGGCGCCAACACCTTGACCCCAAACGCTTCGGTCACGGCGCGGGCGGTCTCCAGCGTCAACTGTTGGTTGATGCCCGCCAGGACGCCGACGTCGAGCAGCTTCTTGACAACCTCTGACGGCGGGAGGCCCAGGCGCTGAGCGAGATCGCCGACCGTGATCGTGCCCTCCAGACGGATCTCCGACGCCATGACCGGCACTTCCGGCTTTGGTGGTTCGACCACGGGTCGGGTCGCCTGGTGCCGAAGCCGCGGCGCCGGCGGGGGCGGCGGAGGCCGACGCCCCCGCAGGGATGGAGGCGGCGGGGGCGGCTTGCGCGGCTCGGGTTTCGGCTGGGCAGCCCTGCGCAGCACCTCCGGCGAGATGGTCACCACCGGTTCGGCGTGTCGCTCGGGCAGCGGGACGCCCGCGGGCTTGGGGGCTTCGACCGGAGGGGGGGTCGGCTCCGCCGGCGCGCGGGCCGCCTCCACGCGTGCGGCCTCCTCGGCCGCGCGCCTTGCTGCCTCTTCGGCCAGCCGCGCCTGCTCCGCTGCCTCCAGGGCGGCCAGGCGTTCGCGCTCTTCCTGTTCCCGGCGCTCGCGTTCCACCTCCTCGGCCCTCTTCACAATGCGCCGCTTGGGCCCGGCCGGCTCCGGCGCCGGAGGAGGCGGCGCTGCCTTCTTGACCTTCGTCACGCGTCTGGCCGGTGCCATTCTTCCGTCGAACTGCAGATCCGGGAATTGCTGGCGCAGTGCCCGCAACGCCGACTCCGGTACCGCCGACTGCGGATTCACCTTGACTGGGTAACCCAGGGCGCCCAGGCGCTCGGCAGCTTCCTTGGTCGAGATTCCGAGTGCCTTGGCGAGCTCGTGTAGCCTCATGGGACCTCCGGCCGATCAGCTGCCGGTCTGCACCCGCTGGGCGACGACCCGCTGCAGGTGTTCGAACACGTCGGCGGGAATCGCGACCTCCAACGCGCGGTCCAGCCGGTTGGCCCTGCAAGCGGCCGCCACGCAGTCCTCCTTCGGTTCCACGTACGCCCCCCGCCCGGCCAGCTTTGCGCTGCGCGTGGTGTCGACCACGACCCGGCCCTCGGGCGTGCGGACCACGCGCACCATCTCCATCTTGGGCCGCATCTGGCCGCAGCCCACACACATTCGCATCGGGATCCTGCGCTGCTTTGGCATCACGTCCGTTTCCGGTCGGCGGCCGTAGTCCCGCCACCCCTCCTGCTACTGCCCGCCGTCCGTCTGTCCCTCCGCCTCCGGGGTCGCGTCCGCGGTCACGGAGACCGCCTGGACGTGCGCGGGCTCCACCCGCGCGGGTTCCGTTCCCTCCTCAGCGCCTTGGACCGCTTCGGTGGCCACCTCCCCGGCTGCCGCGGCCAGCTCCTCGGGCGGCAGGTCCACGAACAGCTTGCGGGCCTCCTCCTCGCGCATCTGCTTCTCGCTCTTGATGTCGATCCGCCACCCGGTGAGTTTCGCGGCCAGCCGCGCATTCTGGCCCTCGCGCCCGATCGCCAGCGACAGCTGGTTGTCCGGCACGATCACGTTGGCGGTCTTGGTCTCCTCATCGATCTCCACGCGTACGACCTTCGCCGGCTGCAGCGCCGACGCCACGAACTGCGGCGGGTCGCCGGCCCACGGCACGATGTCGATCTTCTCGCCCCGCAGCTCGTCGACGACCGCCTGCACACGCGACCCCTTCGGCCCCACGCACGCGCCGACCGGGTCGACGTTGCGGTCGCGCGAGTACACCGCGATCTTCGTGCGCGCCCCCGGCTCGCGGGCGATGTTCTGGATGACCACGATCCCCTCGCGGATCTCGGGCACCTCCTGCTCGAACAGGGCACGCACGAGGCCGGGGTGGGCGCGGGAGACATGGATCTGCGGGCCGCGCGGCGTGTCGCGCACCTCGGTCACGTACACCTTCAGACGCTCCCCCTGGCGGTAGGACTCCCGCGGGATCTGCTCGGTGGGGCTCAGGACGCCCTCGATGCGCCCCAGGTCGATGAAGACGTTGCGCTTCTCGATCCGCTGGACGATGCCGGTGACCACCTGCTTTTCGCGTTCCTCGAACTCCTTCTTGATCATCTCGCGCTCGGCCTCACGGATCCGCTGCACGACCACCTGCTTGGCGGCCTGCGCCGCGATCCGGCCGAAGTCGCGCGGCGTGATCTCCTCCTCGACGACGTCGCCGAGCTCGGCGCTGGGGTCTTCCTCGCGCATCTCCTCCAGCGACATCTCGGTGCCGGGGTCCTGCACGTGCTCCACGATCGTCTTCATGCTGAAGACCCGGATCTCGCCGGTCTTGGGATCTACCTCCACACGCACGTTCTGCCCGCTGCCCCCGAAGTTCTTCTTGTAGGCGGACACCAGTGCCGACTCCACGGCCTCGATGAGCACGTTCTTGGAGACGCCACGCTCCTCTTCGAGCAGCTCCAACGCACGGATCAGTTCCCCGTTCATGCATCACCTCGACGGCCGACCTCCGGCAGCCGACGTTCGATCGGTGCCGACGGCCCGCTACCGGCCCCTCTTCAGGTCCTGCCGAATCTCGTCCGGATCCACCCGCAGCCGGGCCTGGGCGATCTCGTCGAGCCGCACGCGCAGCTCGCGCCCGTCCTCTAGGACCATGCCCACACGCCCCGCTGTGATCCCCAACAGGCGGCCTGCGAACCGCCGCTGCCCTTCCACCGGCGCGGCGGTCGTGATCTCGGCCAGCCGCCCTGCGAACCGGTCGAAGTCAGCCGCGCGCCGCAGCGGGCGATCCAGCCCGGGTGAGGCCACCTCGAGGGTGTAGTGGTGGGCGAAGGGCTCTTCGATGTCGAGTTGGCGCGACAGCATCTCGCTCATCCGGGCGCAGTCGTCGACGCCCACTCCGCCCACGCGATCCACGTACACCCGCAAGGTCGTACGGGCGCCCTCGCCCGCCACCTCGACGTCCACCAGCTCCACACCGAGCCGGTCGGCGATGCCCTGGGCCAGGTCCGCGACCCGACGCACCAAGTCGTCCCGCCGCACGGCTCCCACCTCCTCAAAACGAAGGAGTGGGCACGAACCCACTCCCCGCGGACCTACGGCAGGCCGGATCACAAAAAAGCGGGCGTCTTCGCCCGCCCACAAATATACCACCCCGGGCGGCGGCGCTGCAACAACGCCGCCCGCTTACGGGTACAGCCGGTTGAGCAGCCTCGGAAACGGGATCGTCTCGCGCACGTGGTCCAGCCCGCAGATCCAGGCCACGGTCCGCTCGATCCCCAGACCGAACCCCGAGTGCGGCACCGACCCGTACCGCCGCAGATCCAGGTACCACTCGTAGGGTTCGCGCGGCAGACCGTGCTCTTCCAGCCGCCGCTCCAGCAATGCCAGGTCGTGGATGCGCTGCCCTCCCCCGACGATCTCCCCGTAGCCTTCCGGTGCGAGCAGGTCGGCGTTGAGCACCACGTCGGGCCGCTGCGGGTCCGGCTGCATGTAGAACGCCTTGCAGGCGGTCGGATAGCGGTGCACGAAGAACGGTCGGTCGTAGCGCTCGCTGAGGACGGTCTCCTCGTCGCCGCCGAAGTCGTCCCCCCAACGCATGGGCTTGCCCTCGGCGCGAACGATCTCCACCGCTTCGTCGTAGGAGATCCGGGGGAACGGCGGTGCGACGCGCTCCAGCGGCGCGGTGTCGCGCTCCAGCAGTTCCAAGTCGGCCCGCCGCGTCTGCAGCACCCGTTCCAACACCGCCGTCACCATGCGTTCGGCCAGTTCCATGTAGCCGTCCAGTCCCAGGTAGGCGGCTTCGGGCTCGAGCATCCAGAACTCGGTCAGGTGGCGGCGGGTCTTCGACTTCTCGGCCCGGAAGGTCGGCCCGAAGCAATACACCCGCCCGAACGCCATCGCGGCCGCCTCGTTGTATAGCTGTCCGCTCTGGGTGAGGTACGCCTTGCGGTCGAAGTAGGCGGTCTCGAACAGCGTCGTCGTGCCCTCGACCGACGAAGGGGTCAGGATGGGGGCGTCCACGCGGATGTAGCCGGCACCTTGGAGGAAGTCCTCGCAGGCACGAACCACGGCGTTGCGGATCCGAAGAATCGCGCCCTGCCGCCGGCTGCGCAGCCACAGGTGCCGGTGGTCCATGAGGAACTCGATGCCGTGCTCCTTGGGCGTGATGGGGTAGGGCGCCGCCCGGTGGACGATCACGAAGTCCGCGACGACGATCTCGTACCCGCCCGGCGCGCGGCGATCCTCCCGCACCTCGCCCCGGACGACGACCGCCGACTCCTGCGTCGCCTCGTCGTAGCGTGCGAACACCTCTTCCGGCACCGCGTACTTGGTCATCACCGCCTGCACGATGCCCGAGCCGTCCCGCACCAGCAGGAAGCGGACCTTCCCGCTGCTGCGCTTGTCATACAGCCAGCCGCGCACCTCGACCGACCGTCCGGTGTGCCCGCCCAGTTCGGCCACGCGAACCCAAACGACCGCCACGCCCTCGCCTCCCGCACGGGTTGCAACGGGTGTGTCCTACGGCCATTCTAGTGCCGAAACCAAACCCGGCAACGGAGGAACCCCATGGCGGAGTTGGGCATTCTCGTAGGCGGCGGACCCGCGCCAGGCATCAACGGCGTGATCAGCGCCGTGACCATCGAGGCGCGCAACCGCGGGCACCGCGTGTGGGGGATTTTCGACGGCTGGCAGCACCTGATGAGCCACAGTGCCGCCGAACTCCGAGATCGCGGCCACATCCGGGAGCTGCGCATCGAGGACGTCTCCCGCATCCACTTCGATGGCGGCTCGATCCTCCGCACCTCCCGCGCCAACCCCACTCGTCGCGAGGAGGATCTGGAGCACGTCGTGCGCGTCCTGCGCGAGTGGGACATCACGCGCCTGGTGACGATCGGCGGTGACGACACGGCGTTCGCGGCCTCCCGAGTTGCCGAGCGCGCCGGCGGGGCGATCCGCTTCGCCCACGTCCCCAAGACGATCGACAACGACCTGCCCCTGCCCGGCGACCTCCCGACGTTCGGCTACACCACGGCGCGCAACCTGGGCTTCCAACTGGTGCGCAATCTGATGGAGGACTCCCGCACGACCGGCCGGTGGTACGTCGTCACGGTCATGGGTCGGTCGGCCGGACACCTGGCGCTGGGGATCGGGAAGTCCGCCGGTGCGACGGTCGTGATCATCCCCGAGGAATTCCCGGAGCGAGTGTCGTTGCAGACCGTGGCGGACGTCATCGAGGGGTCGATGCTGAAACGCCGGGCGATGGGGCGTCCCGACGGAGTGGCAGTCGTCGCGGAAGGCGTGCTGGAGAAGGTCCCCGAGGAAGAACTCCGCTCGATCGAGGGCGTCCGCATCGTACGGGATCCCTACGGCCACATCCGGCTGGCCGAACTCGATCTCTCCTACATCCTCAAGACGACGGTGGAGCGGCGGTTTGCCGAGCGGGGGGATCCCGTGACGGTCGTACACAAGAGCATTGGGTACGAGCTACGGTGTGCGCCGCCGGCGGCGTGGGACCTCGAGTACGTCCGCGACCTGGGCTACGGGGCGGTCGAGTTCCTCGTGGGCGACGCTGCCAACCACATGACGGGTGCGATGGTCGTCGTCGAGGGGCGCCGATTGCGCTTTATCGACTTCGCCGAGATGCGCGATCCCGTCACCGGCAAGACCCGGGTCCGGCGCGTCGATCCCAACTCGACCTCCTACCGCGTGGCGCGCCAGTACATGATCCGCCTGCAGCGCGCGGACTTCGAGGACGGGGCCACCCTGGCGCGGCTGGCGGAGGCCGCGCGGATGACGCCGGAGGCCTTCCGGGAGCGCTTCGGCCACCTCGCCGACCTCTGATCCGATCCGAAAGAAGCCGGCGTCTACCGCACCGTCACCGTAAACTGCACCTGCCTGTGCCCCAGGTCACGGTGCGTCGCCGTGACGGTGACGAGGTAGGGCGTGCCCCGCGAGATCACGTTGATGGGCACGCGGGCCACAAAACCGCCCCCGGACCCGGCGGTGACCGTCTGCTGACCTACGGGGATGCCCAAGATCCAGCTCACGGAGATCTGTACCGTCGCACCGGGTGCGGTCCGCCCCCGGACCTCGATCGGGTTTCCGACCGTGTCGCCGGGCCGCGGGCGTGTCACCTCCAGCGGCATCTCGCCGGTCGGCGGCACCTGCTGGGCGCCGGCGACGATGTTGATCTCCCAGGCTTCCCGGGTCGTCGGGTTGAGACGCATCTCGACGACCTGGCCCGCCGCCAGGGCGTCTGCGCCGCGCTGCGTCACCTGCCCATTGATCGTGACCACCACGTCGGGCACGTAGCGGATCGAGCGCCCGTCCCGCAGCACGAGCGTCCGACCCGCGCGCGCGATCGCCTCGATCTGACCCGTACTCATCGTGTACGTGGCCCGGATCCGCGTGGCGACACCCCCGCTCATCGTCACCTCGGCGTCGTCTCCCGGACGCAGGGCCGCCACGCCCACCGAGCCTCCGGTGTTGGTCGAGGTCTCAATCCGGGTGATCGCGGTCTCGGCGGTGATGCGGATCGTGTAGGCCACGTTGCCGGACTCGACCCGGATGCGGGGCTCCTCCCCGGGCTCGCGCGCGGGCGTCACCTGCGTGATGACGCCACGGAGGGTCTGCGCACCCGCCGGCGGCTGCCCCGGCGGTGCCGCCAGTCCGCCCGACCAGATCAGGACGGTCCGGGTGGCCTCCCGCCACTCCACGCGCGCCCCCATCGCCTCGCTGACGAACCGCAGGGGGACCAGCGTCCGACCTCCGACGATCATCGCGGGCACGTCGAGCGTCACCGGGCGGTCGTTCACGCGGGCGATCCGACTGCCCACCGGCAGCTCGACGACCGTACCGCCCCGCACCGCCAGCACGGTCCGCGTCGACGCCTCCCACTCGACGGTCGCCCCCAGCCTCTCGAAGACCCCCCTTAGGGGCACCAGCACGCGGCCGCCGATCACGACCGGGGGTTGATCGAACGTGACCCGTTCGCCGTCCACGAACACGCGCACCCCGGTCTGGCTCAGCGAGGGCGTCCCCACGAGGGCCACAGCGAGGGCCGCTGCGAGCAGGACGACGGAAGTGGTCCTGCGTGCGTTCACAAGGCATCACCCCTTCCGTGTGAACTCCACTACACGACGAAGCGTGAACCGCAATCGGTTCACGCTCGCCTCGGTATACGGAGGGGGAGGCTGAGAAGTTCCGCGACCGAGCTGGGGCGGTGCCGGTAACCGTCCCTTCCTGCCCGGCCTGCGTTACCAGAGGTGTCGGTACTTGGCGGCGAAGCGTTTCTCCAGGTCCTGCCGGTGGAGATGGTAGACGGGGCAGTTGCGGAGCATGCAGATGTGCAGCGCGTGGTTGCAGTACGCCTCGGGGACTTCCCAGCAGCGCCGGTTCACGAAGAAGGCGAAGCAGACGCCCTTGCGTTCGTCGTACTGCGACAGCTCCTCCAGGTTGGCCAGGGGCCTGCGCGGGTCCTCGGGCGGCGGCCCCTCCCGGTCGGCGCCCGGCCGCGACACCGGGGGCTGGATGTAGCGGACGTTGTCGGCCCGCGTCGCGTCGGCGGCTGGTGCCGACAGGTCCAACTGCTCTGCTGCCCCGTCGGGCGACGACGCCAGCTCCTCCGGTCGGGGGAGCAGTGGTTTGCCGGGCGTCGCGGAGCCCATCTCCACTTCCCGCATCCGGCGCTGCGTATCCTGGATCAGCGACCTAATGCCGCGCCGCAGCTCTTCCCGGGACCTGCTCACGGGCGATCACCTCGCGCGCCAGCGCGGTGTATTCCTGCGCCCCGCGCGACTGCGGGTTGTGCAGGAAGATCGGGACGCCGGCCATCGAAGACTCGACGAGCTTGATGCTGAAGTGCACCGTGGTCTCGAAGACCTTCTCGCCGAAGAACTCGTAGATCCCGTTGACGATCTCCTTGCTGATGTTGTTGCGCGAATCGTACATCGTCGCCAGCACGCCCAGGATCTCCACCGAGTGCCCGACCTGGTCGCGCACCTCTTCCAGCGTGCGCATCAGCTGGCGCATCCCCAGCAGCGCGTAGTAGTGGGTCTGGATCGGGATGATGATCTGTTCGCACGCCACCAGCGCATTCAGCGTCAGCAAGCCGAGAGAGGGCGGCGTGTCGATGAGCACAAAGTCGTAGCGCTCGCGCACAGGTGCGAGCTTCTTGCGCAGCGCGTGCTCCCGGCCGATCCGGGCAACCAGCTCCAGCTCGGCTCCGGCCAGGTCGATCGAGGACGGTGCGATCGCGAGTCGGTCGACGGTCGACGGCCGCAGGATCTCTTCGATCGTCACAGGCTCGCCGCTGCCATCACGCGGGGCGTCGACGAGCACGTGGTACATGGTGAACACCAGCTCGGCGGGGTCGACCCCGAGGCTCACAGTCGCGTTCGCCTGGGGGTCCAGATCCACCAGCAGCACCCTGCGCCCCTCGGCCGCCAGGCAGGCGCCGAGATTGACGGCCGTCGTGGTCTTGCCGCAACCGCCCTTCTGGTTGACGAGTGCGATCACGCGCGACGGGCGTTCGCTCAATGTCGCAGACCCTCCGGGGCGTGCACGGTGCCGGCGGCGCCTAGTGGGGTTTCGCTTCGACCCGTCGCGAGGGTTCTCCTCCGCCGATCTCCGCTGCGACGCGGGCGGCCAGCTCAAGCGCCTCCTCTCGGCTGCGGACCCTTCCCTCCAGCTGAGCATCGGCGACCGTTTCCAGGATCCTCGCGAAAGCCGGCCCCGGCCGCATGCCCATGGCGATCAGGTCGTCTCCGGTGATCAGCCGCGGCGGTCGGATCTCCTCGGGTGCGAGCGCGGCCCGCGCCCGCTGGACCCATTCGTACGTCGTCAGGTCTTTGTGGCTCGCCAGACAGTCGGCCCGGTGCAGTTCCAGATGGTCGTCGAAGTCCGGCCGCGCGAACAAGCGCCGCCGCTTGGCCTCCCGCATTCTTGGGATCTCCTTGAAGCGCATGTGCTCCCGGACCAGTTCCACGATGGCTTCGGTCTCGCGGGCGCTGAAGCGCAGCCTCCGCAAGACCTCTTCTGCGATCCGGGCACCGACCTCGTCGTGCCGATCGAAACGGATCCGGTCCCGGACCTGGTATGTGCGCGGCTTGCCCACGTCGTGCAGCAGCGCGCCGAAGGCCAGGACCACGCCGGGGGAGCGCAGCGCGTCCAGCGTCCGTGCGGTGTGCTCGAAGACGTCGCCTTCGGGGTGGAACTCCGAGGGCTGTGGAATCCCCTTCATCGCAGCCACTTCCGGCAGGATGTGGATCAGCAGCCCGGATTCGTCCAGCCTCCGCAGACCGGCCCCCGGGTGGGGCCCGGTGAAGATCCGAACGAGTTCGTCTCGGATGCGCTCGGCGCTGACGGTGCGGATCCGGTCGGCGAATCGACGAATGGCCGCCAGGGTCTGGGGTTCGGTCTCGAAGTCCAGTTCGGCCGCCAGCCGGACGGCCCGCAGCATCCGGAGGCGGTCCTCCTGGAAGCGCGCGGCGGGATCGCCGATCGTTCGGACGCGCCTGGCCTCCAGGTCCCGCCGCCCATCCACCCAGTCTACGACCCGGTCGGTCAGCGGGTCGTACAGCAACCCGTTGATCGTGAAGTCCCGGCGCGCGACGTCCGCCCGGGCGTCTGCGAACGTCACCGAGGCGGGATGCCGTCCGTCCAGGTAAGGCCCTTCGTCACGGAACGTTGCGACTTCGACGCGCGCCCCGTCCAGGGGCACCTGAACAACACCGAAGGCCGCGCCGACCGACGCCGAGCCGGGAAAGAGAGACAGGATCTGCTCCGGCCGGGCCGAGGTGGCGACGTCGTAGTCCTTGGGCCGCCGGCCCAGCAGCATGTCGCGGACGCAGCCCCCGGCCCAGTACGCTTCGTGCCCGGCGTCGCGCAGCCGCCGAACCACGGCGCGCGCCGCTTCCGCCACGGCGTCGTCCGTCATCCGGTGGCCGACGTCTCTACCCCTCCATCTCTTCCAGACGGCCCAGCATCTCCTCGCGCTTCTCGCGGGCG
>JAVKGX010000006.1 GCA_031432545.1 Armatimonadota bacterium | reverse complement strand
TGCCAAGCGCGCCGGCGGCAACCGCGTGGAAGCTTCCTGAAACCGGCCGGCGGGTTGTGCTAGACTTCCCTTGACCCCGGGTGCTCCCGGGGTTTTGTAATGTCGGGCCCTCAACCCAGCCCGCTCCCGACGGAGGGGGGCGGTGCCCGCGCGGGGGAGGGCGACCCGGCTCAGTTTTCTCTCGACCGTAGGGAGGCAGGCATGAGCGTAGCGACCGTCGATCCGCGCAAGACCTTCCCGCGCCGGTTCGTGCCCACCGACGCGAACATGGGCGACTGGGCGCACATCGAGCCGCTGTTCCGGGAACTGCTGGACCGGAAGATCGACTCGTCGGCGGCCCTGCAGCGGTGGCTGGAAGACCTGAGCGAACTGCAGTCCGCCGTCGCCGAGGAAGGGAGCCGACGGTACGTGGCGATGACCCAGCAGACGGACGATCCGCAGCGCGAGCAGGCCTACCTGCACTTCGTCCGCGAGATCCGGCCCAGACTGGAACCGATGGTCTTCGCGCTCAAGAAGAAGTACCTGGCGACCCCACACCGCCACGGGCTGCCGCAGGACCGCTACTTCGTCTTCGACCGCGACACGGCCAACGACGTCGAGCTCTTCCGCGAAGAGAACATCCCGCTGCACGTCCGGGAGGCCGAGCTCCAGCAGCAGTACCAGAAGATCACCGGGGGCATGACGGTTCACTACCGCGGCGAGGAGCGCACGCTCCAGCAGATGGCGCGGTTTTTGGAAGAGCCGGACCGATCGGTGCGGCAGGAAGCCTGGGAACGCATCGTCGGCCGCCGCCTGCAGGAGCGCGAGGCGATCGAGGCCATCTACGAGCAACTCCTCTCGCTGCGCCAGCAGATCGCCCGCAACGCCGGCTTCACCAACTACCTCGACTACGGGTTCCGCGCCAAGGGCCGGTGGGACTACACCCCGGAGGACTGCGAGCGGTTCCACGCGGCCGTGGCCGAGCACGTCGTGCCGGTCGTGCAACGGCTGTACGAGGAGCGCCGGGCTCGGTTGGGGCTCGACGCGCTCCGTCCGTGGGACCTGGACGTCGATCCGCTCGGTCGAAGCCCGCTGCGGCCGTTCGAGCACGCGGGTGAGCTGGTCGAGAAGTGCGAGCGGGTCTTTGCGCGGGTGACCCCCGCCCTCGGCGAGCAGTTCCGCTTCATGGTTGAACGGGACCTGCTCGACCTGGACAGCCGCAAGGGCAAGGCCCCGGGAGGCTACCAGGCCACGATGCACGAGCGGCGCTGGCCGTTCATCTTCATGAACGCCGTGGGCCGGGACGGCGACGTCCGGACGATTGTCCACGAGGGAGGGCACGCCTTCCACGCCCTCGCCGCGCGCGAAGAACCCCTGCTGAAGTACCGGCACGCGCCGCTGGAATTCGCCGAGGTCGCCTCGATGGGTATGGAGGTGCTGGCCCTGCCCCACCTGGAGGTCTTCTACCCTGACCCCGACGACGCGCGGCGCGCCCGGCGGGACTTCTTCGAGGGGGTCGTGCGGTTGATGCCGTGGATCGCGATCGTCGACGCGTTCCAGCACTGGATCTACACGCACCCCGAGCACACCCGCGACGAACGCCGTGCGAAGTGGCTTGAGCTGTCACGTCGGTTCCGGCCGGGGATCGACTGGTCGGGCTACGAGGAGGCCGAAGCCCACGCCTGGCACGCACAGCTGCACATCTTCCTGCACCCCCTGTACTACATCGAGTACGGGATCGCCCAGCTGGGGGCGCTGCAGCTGTGGCTGGCGTCGCGCGACGACTACGCGGGGGCGGTGCGGCGCTACCGGGCCGCGCTCGCACTCGGCGGATCGCGGCCGCTGCCCGACCTGTTCGCGGCGGCGGGGCTGCGCTTTGCCATGGATGCCGGCGTCGTGGCCCCGCTGGCGGCCGCCCTGGGGGAAGAACTGCGGGAGCTGTCCTGACGCCGGCGGCCCCCCTCGGGGCGGGTGCGTAGGAGTTCGGCACTCGCTGCGCGAACCACCGAACAACGGCGGGGTGTACCTGGCGGATCCGCGCGACGATCGTGCAGGGATCCGACGTGGGTTGGGGACGGAGATCCAGACACGACCGAGGGGGGAGGATCGATGAGGAGTCTGTACCGGTTGTCCATCGCGTTTCTGGTGCTGGTGCTGGGGGCCCTGCCGGCCCTCGGGCAGCCGAGACCGAACTGGCCGAGGAGCGTCACCATCGGGTCGGCGTCTATCGGCGGCGTGTACCACGTGGTCGCCGGCGGGTACGTGAAGATCATCCAGGAGAAGATGAGCATCGCCGCCAGCAACCGGGTCACAGGCGGTCCGGTACAGAACATCCAGCTTGTGCACGCCAAGCAGATCGAGGTGGGGATGACGACGATGGGCCCCGCGTTCGAAGGCTACCAGGGCATCGGGTGGGCCCGCGGCACGCCCCACAACACGATCCGGTTCACGTGGCCGATGTACACGTCCTTTGCGCACTGGGTGACGCGCGCCGACAGCGGGATCCGGTCGGTCGCCGACCTCGGTGGCCGGACGGTGGACCTCGGTCCGCGCGGCGGGTCGGCGGAGTTCGTGGGCACGAAGGTGTTCGAGCTGTTCGGGATCCGCCCGCGCCGGATCGTCAACCTGTCGTTCGCCGAGGGGGCGAACGCGCTGCGCGACGGCCTGGTGGACGCGAACTTCGGGGTGATCGGGGTGCCGGTGCCGGCGTGGCTGGAGTTGTCGATCACGCGGCCGGTGCGGTTCTTCGGGTTCACGCCCGACCAGATCAACCGGATCACCGAGGAGTTCCCGTACCTGTCGCCCGCGGCGATCCGGGCGAACGTCTACCGCGGGCAGGATCAGGTGATCCGGACGGTGCAGATGTGGAATGCAGCGTTCGTGCACCGCGACATGCCGGACGACTTCGTCTACGAGTTGACCAAAACGATCTTTGAGAATCAGGAAACGCTGATGACGGTGCACCCGACGAGCGCTGAGACCACACCCGTGAACATCTTCTACATCAACCTCCCGCTGCACCCGGGCGCCATCCGGCTCTACCAGGAGAGGAGGGTTCAGCTGCGGCCCACACAGATGCCGCCGAGGTAGGCAGGATCCACCCTTGGGCAGCCGGTCGTCGGTAGGGGCGGGGCGCGTCCCCGCCCCACCCGCATCGGCCGCCGCGTGTGACCGGGTGCGCATGGCAGAGCCACAGGGCCGTCTGGAAGTCTCCGCCGAGCAACTCGGCGAAACCTCCGAGTTCCGCACGCGACCGCTGAGCGGGACGATGCTGCAGCTCGTGCGCTGGGTCGGCGTCGCGATGGCGGTCTTCCACATCGTCGTCCTGGGCTTTTACTCCACCGATCCCCAGAAGATGTACGCGACGCACCTGATGTTCGCTTCGGTGCTCGCGTTCCTGCTGATCCCAGCCCGCAAGCGTGGCAGTCCCGCCCCCACGTGGTGGGACTGGACGCTCGTCGCCGCCAGCGTGGCGATCGTCGCCTACCAGCTTTTGTATTTCATGGAGATCACCGGCCGCGCGGGCGTGCTGCCGAACCGCTACGACGTGATCGCCGGTGTGGCACTGATCGTCGTCGTGGTGGAAACGGTGCGGCGGGCCACCGGCTGGGCGATGCCGATTCTGGCCGCGTTGTTCGTGCTGTACGCGTTCGTCGGGCCGTACCTGCCCGGGATGCTGCGCCACCGCGGGTTCGACTTCGCGACGACGGTGTCCTTTTTGTTCAGCGACAACGGGATCTACGGCACGCCGATCGCGGCCTCGGCCCGCTACGTGTACCTGTTCATCCTGTTCGGCGCGTTCATGGAAGTGTCGGGCATCGGCCAGTTCATCGTCAACGTGGGGCTCAGCCTGGCCGGGCACCGGCGCGGGGGCCCGGCCAAGGTGTCCATCCTGACCAGCGCGCTGTTCGGGACCGCGTCGGGATCGTCGGCCGCGAACGTGATGGTGGACGGGGTCATCAACGTGCCGCTGATGAAGTCCACGGGGTTCCGCGGCCCGGTCGCCGGCGCGATCGAGGCGATGAACTCCACCGGCGGCCAGATCGTGCCGCCGGTCATGGGCGCTGCAGCGTTTTTGATGGCCGACATCATCGGCGTGCCGTATTCGCGCATCGCGGTCGCAGCGATCATCCCCGCGTTGCTGTACTTCGTCGCCGCCTACTGGATGATCGACCTGTACGCCGCCCGCAGCGACCTGCACGGCCTGCCCCGCGAGCGCCTGCCGGTCCTGCGCGACGTCCTGTTCCGCCACGGGTATCTGATCGTCCCGCTCGCGCTGATGCTGACGCTGATCATGGTGTTCGACTACTCGCCGTTTCGGGCGGCGCTGTGGGCGCTAGGGGCCACGGTGCTGGCGTCGTGGCTGAGCCGCGAGGGGAATCTGGGGCACCCGTGGCTGGTCGCCGCCATCGCCGCATACGTGGCGGCCACGCGGTTGGGGTTGTCGGTGCTGTGGAGCCTCGCCGTATTCGGGGTGGCGGTGGCGGCCTTGTACCTGGTGCAGCCGCAGACGCGGGCCGGGGTGAGGCGCATCCTGGACGCCATGTACGACGGGTCGGTTCGGTCGATCGAGATCGCGGCCACCACCGCAGGCGCCGGTATGGTCGTCGGCATCCTGTCGCTGACGGGTCTGGGTGAGAAGCTGTCGCTGGCGCTGCTGTCGCTGTCGGGGGGCGCGATCCTGCCGGTGCTGCTCGCCGCGATGGTGGTGGCGCTGATCCTGGGCATGGGACTGCCGACGACCGCCGCGTACGCGATCATGGCCAGCACGCTGGCACCGGCGTTGATCCAGCTCAACATCCCGCCACTGGCGGCCCACCTGTTCCTGTTCTACTTCGCGTGCCTGTCGGCGCTGACGCCGCCGGTGGCGCTGGCCAGCTTCGCCGCGGCCAGCCTGGCGCGGGCACCGATGTGGGAGACGGCCTGGCTGGGCGTGAGGTTCGCGCTCGCCGGCTTCATCGTGCCCTACATGTTCGTCTTCGGACCCTCGCTGCTGATGCAGGGTCACTGGTACGACATCGCCTGGAGCTTCCTCACCGGCGCGGTCGGGACCATGTGCCTGGCCGGGGCGGTCGTAGGCTACCTGTTCCGCCCGACGTCGTGGGTCGAGCGCGGGATGCTGCTGGTGGCTGCGCTGTCGCTGATCCGACCGGGGATCGTCACCGACACGGTTGGCTTCGCTCTGCTCGCCGCGGTGGTGCTGTTGCAGCGGCTGCGCCCCGTCCCCGCCGCGCAGGTCGCTTCGGACTGACGCCGGGTGTCGGCCTAGTGCAACGCGGCGACCTCGGCCGCGCCGGCCGGCAGCGGCGCAACTGAGGGTTCGGATCCGCTAGGCTGGGGCCCGTTCGCGACGCGGCAGGCGTCTACCGGGCTCGAAGCGGCTGCGGGCCGGGCGCAGGCCTTCCGCGTAGACCTGCAGGTTGCGGTCTTCGAGGTGGTCGAAGGACTGCACCGAGCGCGTGCCCCAAGACACGTACCGCATCGGATCGGGGTCAAGCCTGGCGGCCACGATCTCCTCCTGCCCGCGGGCCTGGCACAACCTCCAGGCGATCGGGTTGACGAACATCGAGTGGCCGAAGTACAGGTTCCCCTCGGCATCCGGGCCGACGGCGTTGACCGCGAGTACGTACACGTGGTTGTCGTACGCGCGCGCCATGTTCGTCATCTGCCAGATGTCGAACGACCGCAGCAACGCGGACGGGCGGGTGATGATCTCGGCGCCCTTGACGGCCAGCACGCGCGACAGCTCCGGGAAGTCGCCGTCGTAGCAGATGATCATCCCGATGGTCCCCAGCTCGGTTTCGACCACCTCGGCGCGCGCACCGGGCGTGCACCAGCCGCCGCGCTCGGCGTTCTCCGCCGGGAATGGGTGCGTCTTGTGGTACTGGCCAAGGATCTCGCCGTCCGGACCGATGAGCGCCGAGGTGTTGTACACGACCCCGCGGGTGGGTCCCCGTGAGTAGGTAGGCCAGACGACGTGGACGCCCAGTGCCCGGGCGGCCCGCTGGATCGGCTCGCTGATCGGCCCGGGGATCTCGCTGACCAGGTCCCACAGCGCCTCGGCCGAAAGCCCCGTGGCGAAGCCAGTGGTGATCGTCTCGGGGAAGACGACCAGCTCGGCGTCCGTCTCGCGGACCGCGCGGTGGAGCCAGTCCACCGCCTTGTCCAGGTTGGCCCGCACGTCGTTGGGTACCGCCGCGATCTGCACACCCGCTGCCACGAACTCCTTCATGCCGCCCACCTCCCGATGCCCTCATTGTAGCGCGGCGTTGAGGCATCCGATCACGCCGCGGCCACGGACCGCCGCTCCCTCGACCCTTGACCCATGAGGACGGACCCTCGACTATCTAAGGTATGAGCGAAACGCAACCGGCACGGCGCCCCACGCTCGGGGACATCGAGCAGATCGTCGCCGCGCTGGAGAATCAAGGCTACATCGCCGGACGGGAGATCGCCACCGCCGTCTTCCTCTCGATCGAACTGCACAAGCCGCTGCTCGTCGAGGGTGCGGCGGGCGTGGGCAAGACGGAGATCGCGAAGGTGATGGCTCGGGCGCTGGGCACCGACCTGATCCGCCTCCAGTGTTACGAGGGGTTGGACGTCAACACGGCGCTGTACGAGTGGAACTACCAGAAGCAGATGCTGCGCATCCGCCTGGAGGAGCAGGGCGACCGTACGCTGGAGGAAAAGGAGCACGCGATCTTCTCCGAGCCGTTCCTCCTGCGCCGACCGCTCCTCCAGGCGATCACCCACCACAGGCCTCCGGTGTTGCTCATCGACGAAGTCGACCGGGTCGACGAGGAGTTCGAGGCATTCCTGCTGGAGGTGCTCAGCGACTGGCAGATCACGATTCCCGAGATCGGCACGATCCGCGCGCAGCACGTGCCCTACGTCGTGCTGACCAGCAACCGGACCCGGGAGCTGAGCGACGCGCTGCGCCGCCGGTGTCTGTACCTGTGGATCGACTACCCGGACTTCCAAAAGGAACTGCGGATCGTGCGGACGAAGGTGCCCGGCATCTCGCGCAGACTCGCCGAACAGATCACGGCGTTCATGCGCCTGGTGCGGCGCCTGGATCTGTCGAAGGTCCCGGGTGTCGCCGAGACGTTGGACTGGAGCGCCGCGCTCATGCGGTTGCACCGCGAGAACCTGGACCGCGCCAGCGTCGAGGAGACGATCGGCTGCATCTGCAAACATCAGGAGGACCAGGCCCGGGTGCGCGGCCCGTGGCTGGATTCCGCGCTGGCCGCGATCGCGGAGGCCCAGCGCGACGGCGAGCCGATGGAGCGCGCGTTGGAGCGGGTGGAGAAGACGGTGAGGGGCGGCGATGCATCGCCCCGATTTCGGTGATCTGACCCAGCACGTCGTGGAGTTCGCGCGGAGACTGCGCGGCCGGGGTGTGCTGTCCGGACCGGCTGAGATCGCAGACGCGCTGCAAGCGCTGTCCCGCGTGGACATCCTCGACCCCACCCAGTTCCGGCTGGCGCTGCGGACGACCCTCGCCCACAGCCACCAGGACCTCACGACGTTCGATGAGCTCTTCCCCCTGTACTGGTCCGCGCAGGGGATGCGCTGGGAGCGACCCCAACCTGACGGTGAGTCCTCCCAGGGGCGTGTGGGCGAGTCCGAGGGCCAGGGCGCAGCTTCCGTGCAGCGATGGGCGACCCAACAGACGGGCGAAGGCGAACAGGAAGTGCCCGGCTACAGCGCGCAGGAGGTATTGAGCCGCAAGGACTTCTCCAGCTTTGCGGCCCACGAGCTCGACGAGATCGCCGCGCTCGTGGTGACCATCGCACGCCGCATCGCCACGCGGATGAGCCGGCGCGCCCGTCGCGCACGCCACAGCCACACGATCGACATGCGGAGGACGCTGCGGCTGCACCTGCGCTGGGGCGGTGAGCTGCCGGAGCTGGCGTTTCGCAGGCGCCGCATCCGGAAGACGCGCGTGGTGCTGCTGTGCGACGTCTCAGGCTCGATGGATGTGTACAGCCGATTCTTGATCCAGTTCGTCTACGCGCTGCAGGAGGCCATCGGTCGCGTCGAATCGTTCGTCTTCAGTACTTCGCTGACGCGCGTGACGTCGGCCCTGCGGTCGCGGTCGTTGCGCGCCGCGCTCGACCGTCTCAGCCAGACGGTGCCGAACTGGTCGGGCGGCACGAAGATCGGGGCCAGCCTGCGGCAGTTTCTGGATGCACACGGGCACCTGCTGGACCGGCGCACCGTCGTGATCATCGTCAGCGACGGCTGGGACACCGGCGAGACGGACGCGCTGCGGCGGGCGATGCGTGAGATCCAGGAGCGGGCGGCTCGCGTCGTGTGGCTCAACCCGCTGTTGGGCAGTCCCGGCTACCAGCCGCTCACGCGGGGCATGCAGGCGGCACTGCCGTACGTGGATGTCTTTGCTTCTGCGCACAACGTCGACAGCCTGCACGAGCTGGAGCGGGCTCTGGCCAGGCGCGCAGGGCAGTAGCGGTGTCCGGCGCCGGTCAAGCCACGATGGGAGGAAGGTCGATCCGGGGGAAGGGCGATGCGGGAACTGCGTGACGTGGTGGCAGCGATCCGTCGGACTCAGGCGAGCGGGCAGGCGTGTGCGCTGGCGACGGTCGTCGGGGCGCGGGGATCCACCTACCGGCGCGAGGGGGCGCGGCTGCTGGTCACCGCCACCGGCCACACCGTCGGCTCGATCTCCGGTGGGTGTCTGGAGGGCGACGTGCAGATCGTGGCCGAGGAGGTCATGCGCGACGGCCGGCCGCGGCGACTGCACTACGACCTGACAGCCGACGACGAAGCGGTGTGGGGCCTGGGACTCGGGTGCAACGGCGTCATCGACGTGCTGGTCGAGCGCATCGACGCCACGGAGCCGTCGCCGCAGGAGTTTTTGGCCCGCGCGGTGGAGAAGGGGGCATCGCTGGCGGTGGTCACAGTGATCGGCCCCGAGGACTCGCCGCACCTGGGCAGGCGGATCGTCTGGGAAGACGACCGCACCCATGCGGGCACGCTCGGCGACCCCTCCCTCGACCGCGAGGCCAGGCGGCTGGCGGCGAGGGCGCTGGCGTCCGGGCGCCCGTCCCGGGCGGAGATCGAAGGCATCGAGGTCTTCGTCGAACCAATCCAACCGCCGCCCCGCCTGGTCGTCTGCGGGGCGGGCCACGACGCGATCCCGCTGGTCCGCTTCGCTGATGCGGTTGGCTTCCGAACGGTGGTGCTCGACCGGCGCGAGAAGTTCCTGACGCCAGAGCGGTTTCCCGAGGCGCACGCGTTCGTCGTCACGGAGTTTCCGCGAGCGGCCGAGGAAATCCGACCCGACGACCGCACGTGTATCGTCGTGATGACGCACAACTACCTGCACGACCGCAATCTCGTCCGCTCCTTCCTGACCTGGCCGGAACCACCCGCCTACCTCGGCCTGCTGGGCCCGCGTCAGCGCACGGAGAAGATCCTGCGGGAGCTGGCAGACGAGGGCGTACGACCCTCCGAGGCACTGCGCGGCCGGATCTTCGCGCCCGTGGGGCTGGACATCGGCGCCGAGGGCCCCGAGCAGATCGCCGTCGCGATCGTGGCGGAGATCCTCGCTGCGCGCAGCGGGCGGGCGGGCGGCCATTTGCGCGAACGCCGGGCGGCGATCCACGCTGCGGCGACGTGACCGCACAAGCCGCCCCCGAAATCGTCTGCGTCGTCCTCGCAGCCGGGCCGAGCCGGCGGATGGGGCGCCCCAAGGTGCTCTTGCGCCTGTCCGGCATGAGTCTGGTGCGGCGCGCCGTCGAGGCGGCGCGGTCCGTCTGCCGGCGGGTGATCGTGGTCGTCGGGGCGGAGGCCGAGCGTGTGCGCAGGGAGCTGGACGGCCTGGACGTCGAGGTGGTCTACAATCCGCGCTACGCGGAAGGGTTGAGCGGGTCTGTGCGCCGGGGCGTGGAGGCGGCTGGATCTGTGCAGGCCGTACTGGTCACGCTCGCCGACCAGCCCCTGGTGACCGCGGACGATTTGCGCAGACTGGTTGCGGAGTACGAAGCCGGCGGGGTCCCCATCGTCGCGGCGTCCTACGGCGGCACCGTCGGTGTTCCGGCCGTCTTCGACCGATCGCTGTTCGGTGAGCTCTGCGCCCTGCACGGCGACGCAGGCGCCAAAGCCGTGATCGAGGCCCGCCGCAGCGACTGCCGCGTCGTGCCGATCCCGGCGGCATCCACCGACGTGGACACCCCAGGCGACTGGGAACGGCTGTTGAGCAGCCTCGCCGATCCCTGAGCCACCGTCAGGGGAAGGTCTGGCGCCGCAGCGTGACCTCCTCCACCCGCCGTCTGTCGACCCGGGGCGCGATCCCGATGTCGGAGGGGACGTCGATCGTACCGTCCGGATTGAGTTCGACCGGGGGATCGATCAGGTCCCGCTCGAAGTAACGGTCGCTGGCGGAGATGTCACCGGGCAACCGGAAGTTCGGCAGCGCCGCCAAAGCCAGGTTCAGCAGGCGGCCGATGCCGGTTTCGAGCATCCCCCCGCACCAAACCGGTACGCCGTGGGATTCGCACAGGTCGTGGGTCTTGACCGCGCGCGTGAGACCGCCCATGCGCCCCTGCTTGATGTTGACGACGCGGCACGAGCCGAGCTCGATCGCCTTCCGGGCGTCGTGGGGGTGCACGATCGACTCGTCCAGGCAGACCGAGGTGCGCAGGCGCGCCTGCAGCTTTGCGTGGTCCACGATGTCGTCTTCGGCCAGCGGCTGTTCGATCAGCAGCAGGTCGTACTCGTCCATAGCCTCGAACAGCGCAGCGTCCTCGAGCGTGTACGCGGAGTTGGCGTCGACCTGGAGGCGGAGGTGGGGAAACGCGCGGCGGACCTCACGCACGACCGGCACGTCGTAGCCGGGCTTGATCTTGATCTTGACCCGCCGGTAGCCCTGCGTGAGGAACGCCTCGATCCGGTTCAACAGGTCCGCGGTGCGGTGTTCGATGCCGAGGCTGACGCCGACTTCGACCTGTGTCCGCTCGCCGCCCACCGCCTGGGCGAGCGTGACGCCCTCGCGCTGACAGTACAGGTCCCACAGCGCTGCCTCCAGCCCTGCCTTGGCCATGTGGTTGCGGCGGATGTGCGAGGCGCGGCGGCTGAATGAGTTCGGATCCTCGATCTCTTCGCTGCAGACGATCGGGATCAAAAAGTCGCGCAGCACGTGCCAGGCGGTCTCGATCGTCTCCTCGTTGTACAGGGGCGCCGGCGACGCGACGACTTCCCCCCATCCCGTGAGGCCATCAGACCGCGCCGCGACGAGCAGGCAGCGTTTCACTTCCTCGCGGCCGAAGCTCGTCTCGAACGGAAACCGCAGCGGCATCTCGACCACGCGGAGCTCCACCGATTCGACGCGCATCCAGTCCCCCGGTTCAGGCCCACCGACCCTCTCCCTGGGAGCGGGTGGGGTGAGGGCTCACCCCTGTTGCAGAATGTAGAACCCGCTCTGCCTGGAGGGCACAAAGTCCACCGCCACGTACCCCCGCTGAAAGCACCGCTGGAACGCCTGCCGCGTGGCCAGCCGCCACGCCAGCGCCGCGTCCGGATCCTGGTCGCGCAGTGCGCGCAGCGCGCGCGGGATCTCGATGCGGACGACCGCGGCCCCGGGCTCGCCGACCTCGCCGGGCCGCCACCCCTCGGCCTGCAGCACCGGGGCGGCGTCCGCGGTCTGGCGGGCGACCCGGCGCCCGGCAAGCCGCCGGACCACCTCCGGTGCCCGAAGCCACCAGTCGACCTCGATGCGGTCGCTGGGCAGCCCCCGGTTGAGCTCGTCGTCCATCTCGCCGTAGTAGTCGACGTAGTAGCGTCGGGCCTCCGCCCCTAGCTTGTGCAGGTTGAAGTAGGCATTGAGGCTTTGGAGGGGATCGTACGTCCAGACCATGCGGCTGTACCCCTGTGCGATCGCCCACTCGCGCTGCGCGCACTTTAGTCGGTAGCCGACGTCGTGGGTCTGCCACGCCGGCAGCACACCGGTCATGTGCGAGCAGAAGACCGGCTCGCCGTCCCGGACCCCGGGGAAGCCGTAGCAGAACCCCACGAGTTCCTCCGCGGCGAAGGCGCCCAGGACCAGTCCGCCGTTGCGCACCGCCGCCAACAGCTGGTGGTAGGGCACGACCTCCCGGTCGCTCATTCCCCACACCTCGACCTGCAGCCGCTCGACGTCGCGCAGCCGATCTACGGAGTCCAGTGGCCGGATCCGCACGTCCTCCACGCCATCCATGATATCCATGTCCGCCGCGTTGGCGACTACGCCGTCGTCCACGGAAAGGCGGCCATCGCAGCCACCGATCGCTCCACGACCGTGGGCATGAGCTGCACGCCCGGCGGGTGTTCGGCGTGGTGGTCGAGCATGTAGCCGATGCCCTCCAGCATCAGCGCGGAGGTGACGTCGAAGGCGTCGTAGGGGTCGCCCGGTCCGGCCGCCAGGTTGAACATCGCGCCCTGGGCGAGCAGGTAGATCCGGCGGTCTCCGATTTCGATCTCCTCCAGGTGCGGCCGCACGGATCGGAGGGGGCAGCGGCGCAGCGCGTCGACGTCGATCTCGCGCGAGCTGTGCCCCGCGTTGAGGAGGAATGCTCCTTCCCGCAGCAGCGGGAAGTGTTCCTCGCGCACGACGCGTTCCCGGCCGGTGGCCGTGACGACGATCTCTGCCTGCGGGAGCGCCTCTTCGATGGTGGTCACCACGCAGCCGTTGTGGCGTGCGAAGATCTGCCGGGCAGGGTCGGGGTCGGCGACCAAGGGTACGGCGCCGAGCCGGCGGGCGTAGGCGGCGATGCCCTCGCCGACCAGCCCGTATCCGACGACGAGCACGCGCTTGCCGTACAGCGTCACCCTCGCCACTTCGAGGAACGTGTTCCAGACCGTGAGACCGACCAGGTAGCGGTTGTGCAGACCCTGCTTGAGCGGGAGGTCGTCCCAGTTGAACACGGGGAAGGGCAGCGAGAGCCCCTGGAGGCGGAGGATGCCGGTGCCGGTGGCCTCCATCCCGGCGCGCACCACCGAGGCGGCCTCCGGGTAGACCGTCACCAGCCGGTGCTGGACGTCCCCGCCCATCTCGCAGATGAACTGCGGGGACTGCGCGATGGCCCGGTCCACGGCGTCCAGTCGTTGCCGTTCGCTCATCCCGTACCGCGCGTCCACCTGCGCGCCGACGGCCGCCAGATACCGGACGACCTCGTCGCGGACGGTGAGCGGGTTGCAGGTGAGCACCACCGTCTGGGCGCCCGTCCGGACGACCGCTTCGACGACGGGCACGACCTTGATGTCGAGGTGGATCGAGAAGACGATCCGTACCCCGCGGAGGTCGCGCTCGGCGAACCGGCGGATTGCCTCCCGGGTCACGTGTATCTGTCGGTGCAGATAGGCGAGGTGCGTGCGAAAGTCGTCCAAGATGTCAACCTTTCGCGGCGCCACGGGCCAGGACTATAATGATCGCACCTTTCCGGCAAGTCAAAAAGCCAAACCTCCGGAGGTGAGCCACGTGGCCACGTTCATCATGCTGAGCCGCCTGACCGAAGCCGGCGCCGAGACCATCCGCAAGAACCCCGGGCGCATCCAGGAAGTGAACGAGGAGCTGGCCGGCATGGGCGTGAAGGTCCAGCAGCAGTACGCGGTGCTGGGCCCGTACGACTTCGTGAACGTCGTGGAGGCGCCGGACATCGCGTCGGTGATGCGGGCGTCGGTCGAACTGGCGTCGCGGGGGAGCGTGCACATCGAGACCCTGGCCGCGATGCCCCTGGATGAGTTCACGAAGCTGATCCGCTGAGCCGTGTTCGCGCTGGACGGGAAGGTCGCTCTGGTCACCGGCGCGACGTCGGGGATCGGAACGGCGATCTGCCGCGCGCTCCGCGAGCGGGGGGCGCGCGTCGTGCTGTCCGGCCGCCGCGTGGAGCGCGGCGAGGAACTGGCATCGCAGCTGGGGGCCGACAGCTGCTTCGTGCCGGCCGACGTGTCGGTTGAGGACGACGTGCGGCGGCTGGTCCAGGCGGCGGTGCAGTGGGGCGGAACGCTCGACATCCTCGTCAACAACGCCGGCGTACTGACCCGTCGCGTGCCGATCACGGAGGAATCGGAAAAGGACTACTACCGCATCACCGACGTCAACCTCAAGGGCGTGGTGCTCGCCTGCAAGCACGCGTTGCCGGTCATGGCCGCGCGCCGTCGGGGCGTTATCTGCAACGTGTCGTCGATCTCGGCGATCCGCGGTGTCGCCAATACGCCCCTGTACTGCGCGACGAAGGGAGCGGTGTCCGCGCTGACGCGCTCGCTGGCGGTCCGCCACGGTCCGGAGGGGATACGTGTGAACGCGGTCCTCCCCGGGTTCGTCCCGACCGAACTGAACGCAACCGTCTGGCAGCGCTGGACGGAGCGGGAGTGGAGGGAACGCGCGGCCGCCTACCCGCTGCGGCGGCTGGGCAAACCGGAAGACGTCGCCGCAGCCGTCGTGTTCCTGTGTTCGGACGAGGCGGGCTGGATCACCGGCGCGGAACTGATCGTGGATGGCGGTGTGAGCGCTTTGTAGGGGCCCTCACACCAGCCCTTTTGCGGAAAGAGGGCCGGTCGTCAGGTGGGAGTCCGTGACTTCGGGTACAGGCGACTTGACCGAAGGGGGTGGTGTGAGATGTGCGGACCGATGGTCATGGAAGCGGTGGATCGAGTGGTGGGCCGTCGGGAGTTCCTCCGGACGGCCGGCGCTGCTGTGGTGGCCGCGCTGGGCACGCAGTGGATCGGCGCCTCCGAGGCGCTGGCGGCGCCGATGCTCGGACGGGTCAGCAACGTCCGCGACCTGACGCACACGTTGAAACCGACGTTCCCGTCCTTCGGCGGCTCCCCGGTGTTCAAGTCCGAGGTGGCCGTCACGGTGCGGCGCGACGGCTACTACGGGCTGAACATCAGCTACTTCGAGCACATCGGCACGCACATGGACGCCCCGGCGCACTTCGGTGAGGACGCGCGCACCGTCGAACAGCTGCCGCCTTCGAGTCTGATCGCCCCGGTTGCGGTGGTCCACGTGCACGAACGCGCCGCGCGGGACCCGGACACACGGCTGACCGTGGACGACATCCGCGCGTGGGAGCGGCGCTACGGCCGCCTGCCGCGCGGCGCGGCGGTATTCATGCACAGCGGGTGGGAGTCGCGCGTGGGCAGTTCCCGGCAGTTCCGCAACCCGGACGCGTCGGGTGTCATGCACTTCCCCGGCTTCCACCCCGACGCGGCGGCGTTCTTGCTCCACGAACGCCAGGTGGTTGGCATCGGGGTGGACACGTTGAGCCTGGACTTCGGTCCCTCTCAGGATTTCAGGGTGCACACGACGTGGCTGCCGGCCAACCGGTGGGGGTTGGAGAACCTCGCCAACCTGGCCCGCATCCCTCCCAGCGGCGCCTGGGTGTTCGTCGGCGCGCCCAAGGTCGCCGGCGGTTCGGGCGGCCCCTGCCGGGTGTTCGCCGTGTGGTAGGCGGAAGCGGCCTGCTGTCCACGGCACCGCGGACGACTGCTGGGCCGGAGGGTGCTCGACGGGCCGACAACAAACGCACCTACTCGAACAACGGGACGATCTGCATCTGGGGAACGAGCACGAGCCCGCGGTCGGTGAGCCGGATCTGGGGGATGACCGACAGCGAGATCAGGTTGAAGCCCATGTAGGGCAGGGTGCAGCCCAACTCGGTCCACACGCGCTTGAGATCGGTCGTCTCCCTGGCGACCTCCGCGGCGCGCTTGTCAGACATCAACCCCGCGATGGGCAGCGGAACGGCCGCCAGCACCTTGCCCTGGCGCACGGCACAAACCCCTCCGCCCTGACGCCGAACCGTCTGCAGCGCGGTCCGCATGTCGTCTTCGGAGGTGCCGGCGACGATCAGGTTGTGGGCGTCGTGCCCCACGCTGCTCGCCACCGCTCCGTCGCGCAGCCCGAAGCCCCGCAGCAGGCCGTGCGCGACCCCGCCGCCCCGCCCGTGGCGCTCGACGACCGCGACGAAGCACAGATCGTGGCGCGCCAGCAGCTGTGACCAGGGTCCCGGCCCGAGTTCAATCCGCTCGTGGTGCAGCAGGATCCCGGGGGCGGGCCGCATGACGTTGGCGGTGCGCGGCCGATCCGGTGCCGCGGGCACCAGGTGCGGATCGTCGTCCAACCGAATCGTCCGGTACGCCTCCGCGGGATACCGGTAGCGCGCCCCGACGGCGGCTTCCAGCGCCTCCGTCGTCTCGCCCTCGTCGACGGCGAGCACCCCGCCGTACCAGGTCTTCCGGACCCTGAAGGCGTCGTCGAGCAACACCACGTCCGCCCTCCGGCCGGGCGCGAGCACCCCGACCTCGGCGTCGAGGCCGTAGCGGGTGGCGGGGTTGAGGGATCCCATGCTCCAGGCGACCTCCGGCCGGACGCCCGCCGCGATCGCCTGCCGCACCACCCAGTCCAGGCCGAACCCGAACAGGTCGTCGGCGTCACGGTCGTCGGTGCATACGCACACCCGCTGGGCGCTGGCGCCCATCTCGGTCACGACCCGGATCGCGTCTGGCAGGCTGTGCCAGGGCGTCGTGGGTGGTCCGCCGCGCACGAACAGCCAGACACCCGCTTCCAGTAGGTCTTCGGCGATCTGCGCGTCGATGGCCTCGTGCGTGTCGGTGACCCCGCTGGCGGTGTACGGGGTCACGAATTCTCGGCCGTAGACGTGGCCGCACACCGGACGCCCGCGGCGGAGGGCTTCCGCGAGGATCGCGTGGCTGCGGTCGTCGCCCTGGACGACCTGCACGAAGTCCATCTTCTCGCCCAGGGCCACCGCCTCGGGCCAGCGGTCGAAGACCGCGCCGATCTTGTCCGGTCCGAGGTCGCCGCCGGCGGTCTCCAGAGCGGCGGAGGTGGCCGGGACGGTACTGGGTACCGTGAGGTAGACGGACAGCGCCGCCTGCCGCCCGTCCTGAAGCATCCACTCCACGCCTTGGAGGTCGCAGACGTTGGCGATCTCGTGGCTGTCGCAGAAGACGGTCGTCGTGCCGTTGCGCAGCGCCGCCTCGGCGTAGGCGCCCGCCGTCATCATGCTGCTCTCGATGTGCACATGCGGATCCACCAGCCCGGGTGCCAGCGTGCCGTCGCAGTCGACGACGGCCGCGCCGTCGCCCGAGAACGTACCGCGCGGCCGGACCGCGGCGATGCGGCCGGCGCAAATCCAGATCTCGCGGTCGGGCAGAGTGCGCTGGGTGGAGGTCGACAGCAGGCGCGGCGCGCGCAGTACCCGTTCCGGCGGCTCCCGTCCAGCCGCTACGGCCGCCAGCCTCCGGGTGACGGCGTGCAGCGGAGGAACGGACAGCCGGTTCATGGACAGCCTCCGTGTTCTGGATGCTCCGTGCGCGAGGCCGCGCTGATCCGGCGCCGGTCGACCACCGCCTCGGCAACCCACGGCGAGCCCTCGAAGATCCAGCCGAGCGCGCGGACGAACGCGCCCCGGCTCATGCGGTTGATCTCCCGCAGTAGGAAAGGAGGAGCGCCTCGCCCAAAGCTTGGAGGGTCAGGGCGATCGCGAACAGGCGGTCTCTTTCGATCCGGTACACGTTCACGTCGGCCTTGCCGTGGCGCGCATAGGCGATCCCGATCGAGGGACAGGGCGCCTGGGCGGCCATCGTGCACTACTTGGCCCGGTCCGGCGGTGAGTCCTGCTCCGCGGACAGCATCTCGCGGGGCAGGATCGAGCGGCCCGCCTTGACGTCCCACAGCCCACGGTAGGTGAGGCGCAGGTCCGGCAGGGAGTCGAACGGCAAAAACATCAGCGTGTACGGTACATCGTGGTGCGGGTAGCCGCGCGCGGCGAGCAGCTCGGTCAGCCGTTCGATCCGGTCGGCGACCTCGTCGAACGGCTGCGGTCCGGCCATCCCGATGTGGGGCAGCGGGAATTCGAACACCGTCCGGCCGCCTTCCACGAGCACCACCCCGCCGCCCAGTTCCAGCACGCGGCGGGTCGCAGCGGCCATGTCGTCGGGATCCTGTCCGTATACCAGGATCTCGTTGGCCACGTTGTAGGTCGAGGCGAGCCCTCCCAACCGGCGGACGAAGTTCACCAGCGCCGTGCGCACGATCCACCGCGCGCGATGGTCCAAAAGCGCAACCAAAACCACTCCTTCTGGCAGGTCGGCAAGCCCGTCGCGCACGCGCAGCGTCAGGTCCTCACGCCGCGTGATCACGGGGTTCTCGAGCCGGATGGCGGGAACGGAGAGCGTCCGACCCTCGCCGCGGAGCACGAACCACTCCGGACGCGGATGCCACGCGGGGGCATAGCGCGCCGGGAAGTAGCGCTCCCACTCGATCTGGGGGAACGGCGCGAGCACCCTTCCCGCCTCCGCGGCGATCTGCCCCTTCGCGACGACGAGTTCCGGCGTCGGGTCTTCCAGGGAGCGCAGCACCAGCAGGTCCGCCAGGCGGCCGGGCGCGACCGTCCCAATCTCCTCGTCGAGCCCGTAGTAGGTGGCCGGGTTCATCGTCGCCATCGCGTACGCGCAGATCGGCGGGATGCCGCCGTGCATGGCGACGCGGACCAGACCGTCCATGTACCCGTACCGCCGGATGAATGCAGGATCCGCCCCGTCGGCGGTCATCATCACCCGCCCGATGGCCGGTCCGGCGCCGAGGGCGACGACGGCGAGCTCGGGCAGATCTCGGCGCAGCGAGGAGTGCCGCAGCATCACGTACAGGCCGGCGCGCAGACGTTCGCGGGCCTGGTCGGTGTCGATCGCCTCGTGGTCCGACGACAGCCCGGCGGCGACGAGGGCCTGCAGACGCGCGTACGACACCCCGGGGTTGTGGCCTTCCGCACGCTTGCCCGCCCGGCGCGCCCGCTGAACCTTGCGCAGCAGAGACTCGTCTCCCCGGTACAGGTCAGCCCAACGGGTGACCTCGCCGACCGTCACGACCGAGGCCAGCGGCAGAACGGTCTCCAGCAGGTCCAGCTCGAAGCGATCCTCGTCCGGACTGTGGGCCTGCGGGTGCAGCCGCAAGAACCACAGGAACTGAACGGGCATCCGGTTGAAGATCTCCAAGAACTCGCCCCACAATCCCGGATCGGCGTGTGACAGCAAGAACAGCGTGTCGGCAACGACCGTCGTCGTGCCCGTGCGCAGCAGCGCTCGGGCGTACTCGACTGGGTTCGCCATCGGGGCCGGGTGGCAGTGGGGCTCGATGTAGCCGGGGGCCACGATCTTCCCGGTGCAGTCCACCACGCGCGTCTGGGGGCCCACCACCGGCCGGTCGGGGCCGACGTAGGCGATGCGACGTCCGGCGACTGCGACGTCGCCGGGGCGGATCTCACCCGACTGCACGAGCAGGACCTGGCCACCGACCAGCGCCAGGTCGGCAGGCCGTTCTCCGCGCGCGACGGCCATGAGGGTCTGGATCTCGTCGAGGGAACGGTGGGTCCACATGGGAACAGTGTATCCGACGGGACGGCCGGCGGCGGGCGAGGAGAGCGAGCGGTCGGCGGGGAATCGTTAGACCGAGAACCGAGGAAGGGGGCGGAGCCATGAAGATCACCTACTTCGGCCACGCGTGCTTCCTCCTGGAGACCAAGGAAGGGACGCGCATTCTCATCGATCCGTTCAACGAGCAGGTCGGGTATCCGATCCCGCGGGTTGAAGCCGACCTGGTGCTGATCAGCCACGAGCACTTCGACCACAACCACCTTCCGATGGCGGCGGGCTCGCCGAAGGTGATCCGCGGCCTGGCCAACGACGGACGGGACTTCGCGGAGGTCTCGGAGACGTTTCGCGACGTCAAGATCTCGGCCATTCCCACGTACCACGACGAGACGCAGGGTTCGCAGCGCGGCAAGAATGCGATGTTCTGCATCGAGGGCAACGCCGTGAAGGTACTGCATGCCGGCGACCTGGGGCACGACCTGGACAACGCGGCAGCGCGGGCGGCCCGCAACCCGGACATCCTGATGATCCCAGTAGGTGGCCACTACACGATCGACGCGAAGACCGCCGACTCGGTCATCGACCGACTCCGGCCGCGGGTCGTGATCCCCATGCACTACAAGACCGAGGTCAACGGGGACTGGCCGATCGCCACGCTCGACGGTTTCCTGCAGGGCAAGAGGGGCATCACGCGCGTCGGCCACCGGGTGAAGGCGCTGCCGCTGCCCGACCAGCGGGAGGTGTGGGTGATGGACTGGAAGGAGAAAGCTTGAAGAACACGACGGTGCTCGCCCGCGTCGAGATCCCCAAGGGGAGCCGGAACAAGTACGAGATAGATCCCGCGCACGGCGGGATCCGGCTCGAGAGGGTTCTGTACTCGCCGCTGCACTACCCGGCCGACTACGGATACATCGAGGAGACGGTGGCCGAAGACGGGGACCACCTGGACGTCCTGATCTTCACCTACGAGCCGACGTTTCCTGGGTGCCTGGTCGAGGTCCGGCCGATCGGCGTGCTGGACATGCGCGACGAGAAGGGCAGGGACCAGAAGGTGCTGGCCGTACCCGTCGGCGACCCGCGCTTCGCCGGGATCTACGAGCTGGAGCACGTCCCTCCGCACTTCCTCAAGGAGGTCGAGCACTTCTTTGCCGTGTACAAGAACCTCGAGCGCAAGCCGGTAGAGATCTACGGGTGGGAGGGTGCGGGATCCGCGCAGCGGCTGATCGAGGAGGCCCGGCGGCGCCTGGCCGACAACCGGTAGGGCCGGGCGCCCGTTCGACCTCGCCGCATCGTCATCGGCGCACGGCCCGCGCCCGATGGAGCGCGTACACGGCGATGCCCAGCCAGATGGTGTTCACGAAGGCGGAGGGAAACGCCCCGTAGTACACGCTGTTGATCCCCAGCAGGACGCTGCCGAAGGCGTTCAGCAGCTGGTAGGGCACCGAGGCCCCGCCGAGGCGGCGGGTGGAGACGAGAGCGTACGCCGCCAGCAGCGCGGCCGCGCCGGTCCAGCCGATCACGTCGACGAGCGGGTGGCCGCGCATCCCTACGCCGACAGCAACCACCGCAGCAGGGTACGCACCCCGAAGCCGGTGGCGCCCCTGGGCAGGTGCGGCGCTTGCCCTTCGGACTTGTCGAGGAAGGCCGGGCCGGCGATGTCGAGGTGGGCCCAGGGGCGGCCACCGGTGAACTCGCGCAGGAACGCTGCGCCCTTCTGTGCGCCGCCGTACCGCCCCCCGGAGTTCTTCAGGTCCGCGACGTCGCTGCGCATCGCTTCTGCGAACTCCTCGTACAACGGCAGCTCCCAGATGCGCTCGCCCGCCGCCTGTCCGGCGCGGATCAAGTCCCCCACGAGCGCCCGGTCGTTGCCGATCACCGCTGCCGCGTGGTGGCCGAGCGCGACCATCGCCGCGCCGGTCAGCGTGGCGAGATCCACGATGGCGTCGGGGTTGTGCCGGACGACGTAGCTGAAGCAGTCGGCGAGGACGACGCGGCCCTCGGCGTCCGTGTTGTTGATCTCGATCGTCTTGCCGTTCATCGCGCGCACGATGTCGCCCGGCTTGAACGCCGCCCCCCCGAGCATGTTCTCGACGGCGCCGACGACCCCGTACACACGGTGCCGCACGTCGAGCGTCGGCAGCGCCCGCATCGCCGCCAGCACCGCCGCCGCGCCCGCCATGTCGGACTTCATCGTCTCCATCCCCTCGTGCGTCTTGATGTCCAGGCCGCCGGCGTCGAACGTCACGCCCTTGCCGACCAGCGCATAGGTCTTCTGGGTGCGGTGCGGCCGGTATTCCAGGACGATCATCTGCTGCGGCTGGCGGCTGCCCTGCCCGACGGCAAGGATGCCACCGGCGCCCATGCGCCGCAGCTGTTCTGGACCGTAGACGGTAAGGCGCAGGCCGGTCTGACGGGCGATCGAACGTGCCGTCTGGGCGAGCGAGGTGGGGGTGACCTCGTTGGGCGGCCCGTTGACGAGGTCGCGCGCAAAGCACGTGGCCTCGGCCATCACCCGCGCACGCTGCAGGGCGCCCTGGGTCTGCCGGTTGCGCGGTGCGAGGATCTGCAGGTGCTCGATGCGCGGCTCGTCGGACTTCTTGTAGGCCTCGTATCGATACGCACCCAGATGGGCACCCTCGACGATCGCCGCAGCGCTGTCGCGCGGATCGATGCCCGGACACCACACCGCCAGACGCCTCGCCCGCAGCGTGCGCGCCTCCCGGGCGGCCAAGGCGGCCGCGCGCCGTACGCCGTCGGCGCGTTCGTGCCCCTCTGTGGGCGCGCCCATGCCCACCAGCAGCATGCGTCCGGTTGCCGCCTTGCCGTGCGTGAACAAAAGCAGCGTCCTGTCGCGCCTGGCCATGTAGTCCGCGGGCCGAACCGCGTCGGCAATCCAGCCGCCGAGCGCGCGGTCCACGTCGGCCAGGGCAGCCAGCGGGTCGCCCTCTTCGAGCAGCACCGCCAAGACGTCCGCGCGTACCTCGTTCCAGCTCGATGCGGTCGTCGTGACTTCCACCAGGTCACCTCCGTTGGCTTCGGTGCTCGGTCCCTCTCGCCGGACCCTGTTCCCAGGACAGGCGGAGGAGGTGGCGCTCAGGAACCGAGATCGAAGCGGCGGCCGATGTCGCCGGCGATCGCGTTGTCGTAGGCGAGCTTCGCAGCGGCGATGTCCTCCAGGGCGATCCCCTGGGAGGCGAACAGGGTGATCTCGTCCGGCGACGCACGGCCCACCACCCGTCCGGCCACCACGTCCGCCAGCTCGATCGCACTCCCCCAGGCGAACGCACCCTCGGAAGCCGCCCAGATCAGGTCGCCGCACTCGACCCTCGCCTGCGCCAAGTCGTCGACGGCGACCCGCGCCGCCCGCCGCACCGCCTCCGCGTCGAGTTCACGGCGGTTGGCCCAGTTCACCCCCGCGGCGTTGACGTGCATCCCAGGCTCTAACCACTCTCCCAGCAGCACGGGATCGCGCGAAGAGGTGATCGTGCAGACGATGTCGGCCTCCCGCACTGCCCCCTTTGCCGACGGCGCGGCCTCGACGGGGACGCCGAGCCGCTCGGACATCTCGGCCGCGAAGCGCTCGCGTCGCTGGGGCGTCCGGCTGTAGACTGTGGCCCGCTCGATCGTGCGCACGGCACACACGGCCTCCAGTTGTGTCCGCGCCTGCCACCCGCTGCCCAGGATCGCCACGGCGAACGCGTCCGGGCGGGCCATACATCGGGTCGCCAGCCCCGTGGCCGCCCCGGTGCGGCGCTGGCCCAACACGTCCGCCTGCATCAGCGCCAACGGCGTGCCGTCGGTTCGGTACAGGTGGACGACGAACCGTGCGCCCCCTGGGCCGGTGGTGTAGGCCTTCAACCCCATGACGCCCCCCGCGTCCCAGGCGGCGGACATGACGTGCAGCACGCCGCCGGCCGCCGCCACCACCCGGGTCCGCGGTTGGTTCGTGGCTTCGCCGGCCGCCTTGGCGCGGAAGGCGTCCTCCAAGGTGCGGATCAGGTCCGGCATGGGGAGCAACGCCGCGACCTCGGCCTCGGTGAGCAACAGCAGACCTCGGCCTTCCGAAGCGTCCGTCATCTGCGCAGGGTCAACGCGGCCCCATCGCGATCTCTAAAACTGCCGAGATCCGGGAAGGGGCGGGTCCCTGCACGGAGACGAACGCATCCCATCGCGCCCGCAGCTCCGTGCTCTCGGCCGTCCACAGGCCCAGCAGCGAGCCCGTCCAGGGGGGAACGTCCGGGTCGATCGCCGCGCGGTCCAGGTAATCCAGCGACGCGTCGAGGAAGTCGCGGATCTGCTGGGCGTCGATGGCGGGTCCGTAGAAGGGCTGGCGGGCGATTTCCTCGTACAGCGCAACCAGCACACGCGTTGCGGCGGCGAGGACGGACAGTGACCGGATGTCGTGCCAGCGCGCCTGGATGTTTGTGGAGGCGGGGTCAGCCTCTCGGACCAGACGCATCTCGCTCATCCAGCCGTCGGCGACAGCGGCAAAACGCACGGCGGCCCGTCGGATCTCCTCTCCGGCATCCGCGCGGTCGAACGCCTCGTTCCCGACGGCGATCACGGTTTCCGTGACCTTGGCGGCGTACGGTGGCGTTACGATGCGCGGCATCAGCACGTCCCGCTCGTACAGACCCCGGGCGACCAGCGGCAGGTTGCCGCGCGTGATGCGGTCGGGCAGCGCTTGCCGGTAGCGGTCCTGCATCCGGCGGCCCCGTGCGCCGAGGACCTCGGCGACCAGGCGTGCCGGCACATAGACGCCCCCCAGCCACAGGATCACTGCGAAGAACCAGCGGTGCCATCCCAGGACCGCAGCGGTCGCGAGCGCGCCGGCCAGGCACAGCGCCAGCATCCACAGTCCGAACCGCCGGCGTCCGTCGGCCGTCGCCAGGCTGTCGAGCAGACCGGAGGCGTTCATCGTGGGGCCTTCGGCGGTTCGGTCACGCTGCGATCCGCTCCACGGTTGCGCGGTCCAGTCGCTGGATGAGGGCGACGCACAGGCGGACGGCGTTGTCGAAGTCGTCGCGGTGCAAGATCGCGTTGTGGCTGTGGATGTAGCGCACCGGCGCGCCGATCACGATGGAGGGTACGCCGGTGCCGAAGACGTGGATCTTGCCCGCGTCGGTGCCACCGCGCGCAACGTGGTCGAACTGGTAGGGGATGCCCTCCGACTCAGCGATCTCGATCACCAGGTCGCGCAGCCGCACGTGGGGGATCATGGAGCCGTCGTACAGGAAGATGACCGGCCCCCGCCCCAGCTTTCCCTGCGCCTCGTCCGGTTTGATCCCCGGCGTGTCGCCGGCGATGCCCGTGTCCAGCGCGATGCCGATGTCGGGCTGCACGAGGTGGGCGGTGGTCTGCGCGCCGCGCAGTCCCACTTCCTCCTGGACGTTGCCCACGCCGTAGACGGTGTTGGGGTGGTCGATGTCCTGCAGGGCCCGCAGGATCTCGATCATCGCCGCGCAGCCGAACCGGTTGTCCCACGCCTTGGCCATCAACAGCCTGTCGTTGCGCATAACGGTGAACGGTGTCGTGGGCACGATCGGATCGCCCGGGCGGATGCCAAACCGCTGCGCCTCCTCGCGATCGGACGCCCCGACGTCGATGTACAGGTCCTTGATCTCGACGGCCTTCTTGCGCTCCTCTTCCTGCAGGATGTGCGGCGGCTTGCTGCCGATCACCCCCAGCACGGGGCCCCGGCGCGTGAGCACCTGCACCCGCTGGGCCAGCATCACCTGGGACCACCACCCGCCCAGCGTCTGGAACTTCACGTAGCCTTCGTCGGTGATGCGGGTCACCAAGAAGCCGATCTCGTCCATGTGCCCGGCGACGATCACCTTGGGTTGTGCGGCGCTTCCTTCCTTGCGGGCGACGATGCTGCCCAGGCGGTCGTGGAGGATCTCGCCGAGGGGGCTCAGGTACTTGTGCATCACCTGCCGCACCGGCTCCTCGAACCCGGGCACGCCGGGCGCCTCGGTGATCTCGCGCAGCATCTGCATCGTGTCGTACATCTGCAAGCCTCCCCGGCTCAGGGCCGTCCCAGGTGCTTGCTCAGGAAGTCCGCGGTCCGGCGGAACGCGTCGATCTGGTTCTCTCGCCGGGCGAACCCGTGTCCCTCGTCGTCGTAGATCTTCGCCTCGGCCACGCCGCCGGCCTCTCGTACCGCCTCGACGATCTGCCGGGTTTCTTCCGGAGGGCAGCGGATGTCGTTGGCGCCGGCGAGCAGCAGCAGGGGCGCGCGGATGCGGTCGACGAAGAAGATCGGCGACCGCTCGCGCCACAGCTCGGTGTCCTCCTCGGGGTCTCCCATCATCATCCGGTCGTACGCCTGCAGCGTCGGATCCTCGTTCTGGTACTCGGTGAACCAGTTGGCGAACGGGACGATTGCCACGCCCGCGGCCCACACCTCCGGGTACTTCGTCAGCGCCATCAGCGTCATGTAGCCGCCGTACGAACCGCCCATCACCGCGATCCGCCGGGGGTCCACGTAGCCGGTCTGTCGGAGGAAGTCCGCGGACGCGACGACGTCGCGCAGGTCGCCGCCGCCGAGGTCGCGACGGTTGGACTCCTCGAACGGCCGGCCGAACCCCGTCGACCCCCGGTAGTTGGGTGCGATCACGACGAAACCGTGCGACACCAGGTACTGGAGGTTGGGGAACCAACCGTTGCTGTGCTGCCAGGCGGGCCCCCCGTGCACGTAGACGATACCCGGACAGGTCCGGTCGGGTTCGGCGTTGGGCGGCAGGTAGACGAACGCGGCGATTGGCGTCCCGTCGAACGACGGATATGTGACGAGCTGTGGCACCACGAAGTGGTCCGGCGTCAATCCGCCCACGAGCGATTGGCTGATCTGTCGAACCTCGTCCGTCCGCAGGTCGTAGACCCAGATCTCCGGGGGGCTGCCGGCCGACTCGTAGAGCAAGGCGACGCGCCCACCGTCCGGCGAGAACCGCGCCGTGCCGTGCGTGAGCACGCCCGGGGGCAGCGGGATTCGGACTTCGTGGTCTCCCAGATCGCGGACGAAGACGTGGTGCGTGCCCGCCTCGTTGCGGTAGTAGACGTACCGCTCCTCGACCGGGGAGACGCACACGACGTAGGTCTCCCACTCCGAGGCGGTCAGCCAGCGGATCGCACCCGTCGCCACATCGAGCAATCCCGCGGTGTCGCATTCCCAGGGGGTGCGGTTGGAGACGATGAACAGGCCCCTGCCATCGCGCGTCCAGTCGACCGCGTACGTCGCGGTCGTCTCGTCGATCGGCACGAGCACGCGTTCCTCGCCTGATCTCAGGTCCAGCACGGTCACGCCGGTGTGGTGGAAGTCCCGCGTCCTTACCAGTGCCAGGTGGCGGCCGTCGGGGCTGCTGCGGAGGTGGATGCACTCGCCGGTCTCGTTGCCGGCCACGCGCTCGACGTCACCGGTCTGCGGGTCGAGGAGATAGACCATGTAGGCGCCGGGGGCTTCGCGTTCGGCGGAAAACAACAGCCGGCCCTGGCGCGGCAACCATTGGATCGCGTGGTACGCGACACCTTCAGTGTTCGTGACGTTGCGCGCCGGGCCGCCGGTGGGCGGCAGCAGGTAGATGTTGGGCTTCTCGTTGCCGCCGACGTCCTGTGTGTAGACGAGCCAGCGGCCGTCCGGCGCCGGGTCCTCCAGGTGCGTCCACTCGTCGGACACCGTGATCTGGATCGGCCACCCGCCGTCCGCACCGACGCGCCAGATGTTGTACCGTCCGGTGATGTTCGTCTCGAAGTAGATGTCTGTGCCGTCGGGCGACCAGCGCAGCGCGGTCACCCGGCGGGCGTGGTAGAGCGTCTGCACATCGAGCGGTTGCGCCCCGGCCCTCCGGGCGCTGCGCAGCGGGTCGCTCTTGAGGTTCGCGGCGGGAGTGGGGATCATGCGTCCACCTCCCTTACTATGTACGCCGCCCGCCGCAGCCGCAACGGGTGCCCAACGTCCGGCGGGCAGCAGGCGGCGCGGGCAGGGGGAGCGAATCCAACCCTGGCGCGGGCATGGGGGCGACCCGCGGTTGCCACACGGGGAGGACCGGCGATGGAGGGAGCATTTGCCTACGCGCAGGACAACCGCGACCGCTTCCTGCGGGAGTTGGGGGAGTGGCTGCGGATCCCCAGCATCAGCGCGCTTCCCGAACACGCAGCCGACTGCGAGCGCGCCGCACAGTGGCTCGCCGACCACCTCAAGCGGATCGGGGTGAGGAAGGTCGAGGTCGTACCGTCCGACCGACGCCATCCCCTCGTGTACGCAGAGTGGATGGGCGCCCCCGGCGCGCCCACGGTGCTGGTGTACGGGCACTACGACGTGCAGCCGGTGGATCCCCTGGACCTGTGGGCGTCTGCGCCGTTCGAGCCGGTCGTGCGGGGCGAGAACCTGTACGCGCGCGGGGCGTGCGACGACAAGGGGCAGGTCTTCGCCACGGTGAAGGCCATCGAGGCGTTGCTCGCCACCGACGGGCTGCCGGTCAACGTCAAGTTGCTCGTCGAGGGGGAAGAAGAGAGCGGGGGCGTCGAGGTCGCTGCCTACGTGTCGCGCCACAAGCGTCGTCTGCGCGCCGACTGCGCGTTCGTGATGGATTCCGGGTTCTTCGCTACTGGCGTGCCGGCGATCACCGTCGGCCTGCGCGGCATCCTCTACACCGAGATCGAGATGCAAGGCCCGACCACGGACCTCCACTCCGGTGTGTTCGGCGGCGCGGCGCCGAATCCGTTCCACGAGATGGTGCGCGTGCTGGCGTCGCTGCGGGACCGCAAGCACCGCATCCGCATCCCCGGCTACTACCGGACCGTGCGGGATCCCAGCGAAGCAGAACTGCGCTCGTGGCGCGAGCTGCCGGTGGACGAACGGGAGTGGATGCGGGCCATCGGCGTGCAGGGGACGCTCGGTGAGGAAGGCCGTTCCCTGTGGGAGCGCCTGTGGTCGCGCCCGACGCTGGAGATCCACGGGATGGGCGGTGGATTCGTCGGACCCGGTGCCAAGACCGTGCTGCCGGCTCGGTGTCTGGCCAAGGTGAGCATGCGGCTGGTCCCCGACCAGAACCCAGACCGGGTGTTCCGGGCCTTCGAGAGGTACGTCCGCAAGAACACGCACCCCGTCTATCGGGTCGACGTCCGCAAGCTGCACACGGGCAGGCCGTGGGTGATCTCTCCGGAGGTGCCGGCGGTACAGGCGGCCGCCCGGGCGTGGACGGACGCGTACGGGGCGCCCACGCGGTTCATCCGCCAGGGGGGTTCGGTGCCGGTGGTGGACCTGTTCGCGCGGCTGCTGGGCCAGCCCGTGGTCGTCACCGGCTTCGGGCTGCCCGACGACAACGTGCACGCCCCCAACGAGAAGGTCAACCTGCCGCTGATGTGGCGTGGGATCGAGGCGGTGGTCCGGTTCTTCCACTACGTGAAGGCTGCCGGCTAGGGCCCGCCGCTCTGGCCCCCGACCCTGGGCCTTTGTATTGTCTAGGGGGATGAGGACGCTGCGCGTCGCGATGGCCCAGATCAACCCGGTCGTCGGCGACCTGGAGGGCAACACCCGCCGGATCGTCGAACGGATCGGGCACGCCCGGTCCGCGGGCGCGCACGTCGTCCTGTTCCCCGAACTCGCGGTCACCGGCTACCCGCCCGAGGACCTGCTGCTGAAGCCCGACTTCGTCGAGGCCAACCTGCGTGCCATGCAGGAGATCGCGCGGCACGCCCGCGACGTCGTCGCCGTGGTCGGGTTCGCGGACCGGCGGAACCACCTCTACAACGCGGCTGCGGTCTGCGCGGAAGGGCGCATCGCGGGCGTCTACCACAAGCGGCTGCTGCCCAACTACGGCGTCTTCGACGAGAAGCGCTACTTCGCCCCGGGGGAGGTGGCTCCGGTGTTCCACCTGGGCCGCGTTCCCGTCGGCGTCAACATCTGCGAGGACATCTGGTTCCCCGACGGCCCGTGCGCGCTGCAGGCCAGGGCGGGCGCGCTGGTGGTGTTCAACATCAACGGGTCCCCGTATCACCGCGGCAAGTGGCGGGAGCGGGAGGAGATGTTGCGCACACGCGCGCGGGACTGCGGCGTGGTGGTCTGCTACCTGAACATGGTCGGCGGCCAGGACGAACTGGTCTTCGACGGTGCGAGTGTGGTGTTCGACGCCCAGGGCAGGCTGCTGGTGCGCGGCCCCCAGTTCGAGGAAGCCCTCATCCTCTGTGACATCGACGTCGCCGCCGCACGTCGCGGGCGCGCGCGGCGCACCGCCTTCGACGAGAGTGACCGGTTCGTCCCCGACGCGGGGCACCTGACGCCGGTCGTCGCGGTTCCGCAGCCCAATCGCCCCGCGCAACCCGCGGTGGAGCCCGTCGTGCACGAGCCGTTGGCGGACCTGGACGAGGTGTACAGGGCGCTCGTGCTCGGGACCCGCGACTACGTCCGCAAGAATGGATTTGGGCGGGTGTTCGTCGGGTTGTCGGGCGGGGTCGACTCATCGCTGGCCGCGACGATCGCCGCCGACGCGTTGGGGCCCGAGGCCGTGACCGGCGTGGTGATGCCATCGGCGTACACATCGCCCGACAGCGTGCGGTTCGCCGAAGAGCTTGCCCGCGCCCTGGGTATGCGGACCATCACGATCCCCATCGGCGGCATCTTCGAAGCATACCTCCGGGCACTGCAGGACACGTTCGCCGGGACGGCGGAGGACGTCACCGAGGAAAACATCCAAGCACGGATCCGCGGCAACCTGTTGATGGCGCTGACGAACAAGTTCGGCGGCATCGTGCTCACCACCGGCAACAAGAGCGAGCTGAGCGTGGGCTACGCGACGCTGTACGGCGACATGGCGGGGGGGTTTGCGGTTCTGAAGGACGTTCCGAAGACGCTGGTGTATGCGCTCGCGCGCCACCGCAACGCGCGCGGGCGGGTGATCCCCGAGGGTGTGCTGACCCGGGCTCCGACCGCCGAACTCCGGCCGAACCAGACCGACCAGGACACCCTCCCGCCGTATGACGTCCTCGATCCGATCCTGGAACGCTACGTGGAACACGACGTGCCGCCCGAGGAAATCGTGCGCGCGGGGTTCGACGCAAATACGGTGGCCAGGGTCGTGAGGATGGTCGACCGCAGCGAGTACAAGCGCCGCCAGGCCCCGCCCGGGATCAAGATCACGCCGAAGGCCCTCGGGCGCGACCGCCGCCTGCCGATCACGTCCTGGTACCGTGGCTGGGTGCGGATCGAACAGACGGTGGAAGGCACGGCACCCAGGCTCGACAGCCAATAGCGGGCCGTCACCGACCGTCTGCCGACCGTCGACCGGGGAGGTTGCATGTCCCGGACCGTAAACATCGCCCAGACGCGCGCCGAGATGGTCCAGATCGTCTTCCCCGAGCACATCAACGTCCGGGGCTCGCTGTACGGTGGGCGGATGATGGCGTGGATCGCAACTGCCGGCACGCTTGCGGCATCGCGGCTGAGCCGAGGGATGGTCGTGCTCGGGGCCATGGACGACTTGGACTTCCTACATCCGGTGCTGCTCAGTGACATCGTGACGCTGGACGCCGTGGTCACCGACGTCGGCCGGTCGTCCATGGAAGTCGACGTCGTCGTGCACGCCGAGATGCCCACCACCGGCCAGCGGCACCGGACGACGACCGCCCACCTGGCGTTCGTGGCCGTGGACGAGGGCGGCCGCCCGCGGCCGGTGGGCGTGCGCATCGTGCCCGAGGGCGACGAGGAAGAGCGGATGCACGCGCTGGCCAAGCAGCGGCGCGAACGGCGGTCGTCGCGTATCGCGGCGCACCGCAGACCGCCGGAGGAGGGCGACAGGCCCACACGCCACTTCCTGGAGGTGTGCCGGATCGTGTTCCCGGAAGACGCCATCGCCGGGAATCTGATGTTTGCGGGCAGCGTGATGATGGATCTCGACCAGGTCGCGTCCATCGTCGCGCTGCGGTACGCCCGCGGCCCGGTGGTGACCGCATCGGTGGACGCGCTGGACTTCGTCCACCCCATCCGCGTCGGTGAGATCGTGCACTACCGGGCGGCCCTCAACGCCGTCGGCCGGACCTCGATGGAGATCGGCGTGCGCGTGCTCTCCGAGAACCCGCTTACCGGCGAGATCGCCCACACCTGCAGTACGTTCGTGACGATGGTCCACATGGACTTCGAAGGCCGGCCCCAGCCGCTGCCGCCCTACGAACCCCAGACCCCCGAGGAGCGCCGGCGCTGGGAGGAAGCATCCGCCCGCCGGCAGGTGCGCGCGGCGCGGCTGGCGGCGGCCCGGTGACGCAGTTGCTGTGGATCGCCTCGCTCAGCCTGGTCCCGTGGATCGAGCTGCGGGGTTCGATCCCGCTGGGGATCGCCCGCGGGTTTGCCCCGCTCGAGGTCTTCTTCGTCTGCACGGTCGTCAACCTGCTCGTCATCGTCCCGGGGTGGTTCGCGCTGGAGTGGTTCTACGAGCGCTGGTTCTCCCGTATCGGGTGGGTCCGGCGGCAGGTGGAGCGCGTCCGCGAGAGGGGCAGATCCTACGTGGAGCGCTACCAGCTGCTGGGGCTGACGCTGTTCGTCGCCGTGCCGCTGCCGGGCACGGGCGCGTACTCCGGGACCCTGGCCGCCTGGCTGCTCGGCCTGCCGCGCGCAAAGTCCTGGCTGGCCGTCGCCGCGGGCGTAGTGCTCGCCGGGATCGCAGTGACCCTCGCCTCGACCGGCGCGGTGGCCGGGTGGCGCCGGCTGTTTCCCTAGCGACGAATCGACCGGCCCGAGCGGACCTTGACCTGCCCTGCCGATTGCCCGTAGCATGACTGTTGATTCCATACGGTCCCTGGGCGCGGCGTCTGCGCCTGGGGATGCGTCTGTTTGGGGGTCGAGATCACGCGCGCGAACGCGAAAACCGGGGGCCGCCGATGGACACGGTGGGACACCACTACATCGTCGAGGCGTCGGGTTGCGACCCCGACGTCATCAGCAAGGTGGAACGCGTCGAGCAGATCCTCACCCGGGCGGCCCAGGTCGCCGAGGTCCAGATCTGGGCGATCTCCTTCCATCGGTTCACCCCCGTGGGCGTGAGCGGCGTGGTCGTGATCTCCGAGTCCCACCTGTCGGTCCACACCTGGCCGGAGACCGGTTACGTCGCCTTGGACATCTACACCTGCGGGGATGACGCCAAGCCGGAGGAGGCGGTGGAGTACGCCCTGCGGGAGTTCGGTGCTAAGAACGTACACATCACGGAAGTCACCCGCGGCCTCGACGAGGGCGATCGCGTCTACTTCCACAGCATCATCACCTGGGAAGAGGAACTGCCCAGCCCCGACGGCAAGTCCGGTCGCGCCAAGGCCCGGAAGAAAAAGGTCGCTGCGCCGAGATAGCGGGATACGCTCCGTCGCCGCCGCGGGCCTGCTGCGGACCAGGGCCGACGGCCTTCGGCGGTCTGCCGGCACATGTTTCTCGTCAACGTCATCGCGCCCGTCCTCCTGCTGATCGGGGCGGGGTTCGCGCTCGGGAAGCGGCGCGCCGTCGAGGTGTCGTCGCTCTCGTCCGTCGCGATGTACCTGTTCACGCCGGCACTCGTCCTGGACTCGCTGCTCAGGTATCCCTGGGGCGAGGGCGACGGCAGGGCCCTGATCGCGTTCGCACTCGTGCACCTGCTCTTGCTGCTGATCGTGGGTCTGGGCACGGCAGCTGCGTTGCGGCTGCGGGGAGCGGAGCGGTCGAGTTTCTTGCTTCCGGTGGTGATGTACAATGCCGGCAACTATGGCTTGCCCGTCTGCCTGTTCGCCTTCGGCGAGCAGGGCTTTCGGTTGGCGGTCTTCGTCTTCGTCGCCAACGCGACCGCGGGCGCCATCCTGGGCGGGCTCATCGCGGCGTGGGGTGTCGCCGGTGGTCTTCGACGGGCCGTGGGAAGCGTGCTGCGGCTGCCGCTCCTGTACGCGTCGGTCGGCGCAGGACTGGCGTCGGCCGCGGGTTGGACGTTGCCGGACGCTTTGGCGCGTTCGGTCGCCGTGCTGGGCGCTGGTGCGATCCCGCTGCTGCTCGTCACCCTCGGGATCCAGCTCTCGCAGGCAGAAAGCGTCCGATACTCTCCCGAGCTGCTCGCCGTGGGCATCCTGCGGCTGGGCGTCGCGCCGCTGATGGCGATCGGGGTGGCGGCCGCCATGAACCTGACCGGCCTCGCCCGCAGCGTCGCGATCGTGCAGAGCGCGATGCCGGCCGCCGTGAACGCGTTCCTCTTCGCCGCGGAGTTTCGGTGCCGGCCCGCGTTCGTGGCGAGCGCGGTCTTTGCAACCACCGCGGCCAGTTTCGTGACGGTCACCGCCGTACTGCGGTTGCTCGTCGGCTGACCCCCTACAAGCCCGACACCGCGGCGATCAGGGTCCCCAGGACCAGGCGCCGCACCACCTCCAGCAGCACCAACGCCACGATCGGAGAGATGTCGATCATCGCGACCGGCGGGATCACGCGGCGCAGGGGTTCGAGGACGGGATCGGTCAGGCGCACCAGCAACTGCACGATCGGATTGCGCGAATCGACGCCGGGAAGCCAGCTCATGAGGACGCGGGCCAGGAGAACGAGGTTGTACACGTAGAACGCGCGGTCGACGAGGAAGATGAGTTCGTTCATGACGGCTCGTCCGCTCCCGCGATGAGGATACCGCCCATCGCAGATCGACGCCAACGGCTTGCGCGTCGCACAGGACGGAACCGGCTCACCGCTCTCTTCGTAATTGTGGGAAGATGGAGGCCACGACGGGGCCGCCGGACGCCCGCCGGCACCCGGCCTGCCGATTCCATGATCCGGAGGTGATGCCTGTGCGTCTGCTGACGCTCGTGACCCTGATCCTGGCGGTGTCCGTGGCGCCGGCGTTCGGCCAGGAGTATCCGAACGTCGCCAACCTCAGGCCGTTCTCGCCGGAGGCGAACTTCATGTCGCTGCCCGGTTACCTCCGCTGGTTGGTCTTCCAGCAGACCGGGCAGTGGATCTCCTACGCGGAGGCGTCGCGCGTCGTCCGCCAGCAGCAAGGCCAGTAGGGAGCGGTCCCGATCGGACGGACCGTCTGTGCGAGGGGATCCGCGGGGCGGATCCCCTCCTGTCATTCCCGAAAGCCCACCGCTCCGTCCACGCGGCACGATGCGGATCGTCACGCTGCTCACCGACTTCGGCGCCGACAGCGCCTACCCGGCGCAGATGCGGGGCGTGATCCTCGCCCCCGCGCCGGGGTCCGGCCTGCGGGTGGTCGACATCACCCACGGCATCCGACGGCACGACGTACGCCACGGCGCATACGCCCTGTACGCGGCATCCGGTGCTTTCCCCGCGGGGACGGTGCACGTGGCGGTCGTCGACCCCGGCGTGGGGACCGAGCGTCGCGCGCTGGCCGTACGCTCCGGGGGGTTCTTGTTCGTGGGCCCGGACAACGGGCTGCTGATGCTTGCTGCGCGGGCCGCCGGCTCACCCCGGGCGCGCGAGATCATGCACCCGGACCTGCGCCGACCCGAGGTCTGCGCGACCTTCCACGGACGTGACATCTTCGCGGTCTGCGCGCGCTGGCTGGCGTTGGGGTTCCCGTTCGACGCCGTGGGCCCGGAGGTCGGAGATCCGGTGGACCGGCTCTGGGGTCCGCCCCGCCTGGTCGGTGAGGAGATCGCCGGCGAGGTCATCGCCGCGGATCCGTTCGGCAACCTCGCGACCAACATCCCCGCCCAGTGGATCCGCGGTCTGCCGGGCTTCGTGGACGTTCGGATCGAGGGAAGGACGCACCGCGCGCGGGTGGTGGACACCTACGGTCAGGCGGAGGTGGGGGCCCTGCTCGTCCTTTCCGGCAGCGACGGCCTGGTTGAGATCGCCGTGCGCGAGGGCAGCGCGGCGGTGCGCCTCGGTGCGGGCCCCGGCGCGGACGTCCGCATCTCGCCTGCGCCCGAGCACGCGCCGATTCCATGACACGCGGCGCAAGCGGCCGCGCTCACCACAGCGTTACAATCGCATAGGAAGTTAGGGGCGCCAGCCCCCGAGGAGGAGGAGCCGTGCACCGTGTCCGTGCTCGCAGGGCCCTTGCCGCGCTGATTCTCTCGCTGGCGATCGTGACCAGCGTCCCCACGGGGCTGGGTGGCATCCGACCCGCAGCGGCCGCGGACGCCTCGTTGGTCTTCGCGGTCCTCGACCTGCTCAAGAACGAGCACGTCGATCGGCCCGACCCGGTCCGCCTTCTGGCGGCGGCGTTGGGCGGGCTTCGGCAGGCGCTGTCCAGGGCCGGCGTCACGGCCACGCTGCCCGACCTGGCGGCGACGGACGAGGTCGGTGCGCGGGTCGAGTTCCAGGCGCGGTTCGATCAAGCGCTGGCGGTCGCGGCCGGGCGTGTCACCCAGACCCAGCTCCAGTACGCCGCCGCGCAGGCGATGGCCGCGAGCATGGGCGATTCGCACACCGGCTTCATCACGCCCGAGCGCCTCGCCGAGCGCCGCCGCCAGCAGCAGAACCAGGCGGGGTTCACGGGGATCGGGATCCTGCTGATGCCGCGCGCCGGCCGCTTCTACATCAAGCTGGTGTTCCCGGGCACGCCGGCCGAGCGGTCGGGGCTGAGGCCGTTCGACCGGATCGTCGCGATCGACGGGCAGAGCACGGAGGGCATGACGACGGAGGACGTCTCCAACCGCATCCGCGGGCCGCAGGGCACACCGGTGACGGTTGTCGTGCAGCGCCCCGGGCAGCCGACGCCGCTGTCGTTCCTGATCGTGCGCGAGCCGATCGTCGTCCCGGCCGTCGAGCATCGGATGCTCGAAGGCGGCATCGGCTACATACGGTTCGGGCAGTTCACGCAGGGGTCGGCGAACCTGGTGCGCCGTGCGATTGAGGACCTGCAGGCGCAGGGCATGCGGGGTATGCTGCTGGACCTGCGTTCCAACCCCGGAGGGTTCGTGGCGGAGCTGAACCGGGTCGCCGACATGCTCTTGCCGGCGGGGCTGCCCATCTACACCATGGACAGCCGCCGCGACGGACGGCAGACGCAGGTGACCCGTACTGGTCCGGTGCTCCACCAGATTACGCCCCTGGTGGTCCTGGTGGACGACGGGACGGCGTCTGCCAGCGAACTGCTGGCTGCAGCTCTGCAGGAGCACGGCCGCGGGACGCTCGTCGGGACGCGGACGGCCGGGGCGGTGCTGGTCAGCATCACCTTCCCGCTGCCGGGCGGCGCCGGGTTGAGCGTCGCCATCGCGCGCATGACAACCTCGCGCGGCGTGGTGCTGGAAGGCAACGGGCTGCGCCCCGACGTCGAAGTCGAGCTCACCCTCGAGGATCTCGATCGCGGCGTGGACTCGCAGCTCGCGCGCGGGCGCGACGAACTCGCGCGCCGGTTGGCGCAGGCTGGACGGCCGCTTGTGACGACCGGCGTCCACTAGCCCGCATCGCCGCGGCGAAGCGCAACGACAGGATTTCCGTACGCCCCGGAGAATCCTCTTCGCTGCCGCCGCCCGCGACCGACCCAGGGAGGCATCGTGCTCGACGAAGCGCTCGTTTCCGATATCCTCACGCTCGCGCGCGCCCGAGGGGTCGACTTCGCCGAGCTGTACGTCGAGCGGTCGCGCCGTCGCGCGATGCGCGTCCTCAACGGCGGCGTCCAGGAGGCCACCAGCGGGATCGAGTACGGTGCGGGTTTGCGGCTGTTCTACGGGACTGACGTCGTCTACGCGTACACGAACGACCTCACCGCACCGGGCCTGCTCGAGGTGGCCGAGGACCTCACGCGCCTGCGGGGAGAGGCGGGTCGGGTCGATGCCCGCGGCCGGGGTGGGCTGGATTTCCGACGCCACGCGCCGCGCGGCCTGCACGCCCCGTCGGTTCCGTTCGACGAGCATCCGAAGTCCTACCGCCTGGAACGCCTGCGGGAAGCCGACGCTGCCGCCCGCGTGGCGCCCGAGGTGCGCGACGTCGAGTGTTCGCTGCTGGAGTGGGATCAGGAGGTGCTGGTCTGCAACTCCGAGGGTGGCTGGGCCGAGGACCGGAGGGTGCGTACCCGCCTCGTTGTGACCACGATCGCCCAGCGCAACGGCGACGTGCAGACCGGATTTGCCGCACCGGGTCTGAGCGTCGGCTTGGAACTGTTCGATTGTTGCCCCCCGGCCGAAGTGGGCCGGAAGGCGGGCGAACAGGCGATGACGCTGCTGCGCGCCAAGCGGGCCCCGGCCGGGGCGATGCCCGTGGTGATCGGCAACGCCTTCGGCGGGGTGATCTTCCACGAGGCGCTGGGTCACCTGCTGGAGACGACGTCCGTCGCGAAGAAGGCTTCGGTGCTGACCGACAGGCTCGGCGAACAGGTCGCCAGTTCCGTTGTCACGTACATCGATGACGGCACGACGCCGCACGGCTGGGGCAGCAGCGAGATCGACGACGAGGGCATGGCCACGCAGCGCACCGTGCTGATCGAGAGCGGCGTGCTCCGCAGCTACATGGTGGACCGCTGGGGCGCGCTCGTGACCGGGTACGCGCCGACCGGGTCGGGCCGGCGGCAGGACTACACGGTGGCGCCGACATCGCGGATGCGCAACACGTTCATCGCGCCCGGCACCACGCCGGTCGAGGCGCTGTTCGAGGGCATCGAGTTCGGGCTGTACGCCAAGGACATGGGCGGCGGGCAGGTCAAGCCGGGATCGGGGGAGTACAACTTCGCGGTGCGCGAAGGCTACGTCATCCGCCGGGGGCGCGTGGAAGAGCCGGTGCGTGGGGCGATGCTCGTGGGCAAGGGCCCGGAATCCATCCGGAGGGTCGTCGCGGTGTCCTCTGACCTAAAGACCGCACCGGGGATGTGCGGGAGCCTGTCGGGCGCGGTTCCGGTCGAGGTGGGCCAACCCCACCTGCTCGTCTCCGAGATCGTAGTCGGCGGAGAGGCGCGATGACGCTCGACGAAGCCCGCCGCTACGTGCTCGAGCGCGCGCGGCGCAGGGGCATCCAGGCGGAAGTCCTGGGGCTGCGGGACCGGGAGCTCACGCTGCGCGCCCACGGCGGAAGGCTCGAACAGCTCACGCGCGCGACGCAGGCGGGCGTGGGCATCCGGGTGGTCGTGCGCGAGCGCGTCGGGTACGCGTACAGCGAGCACCTCAGCCCGGAGGCGCTGGACTGGGTGCTGCAGGAAGCCGAGGAGAACGCCGCGCTGCAGCACGAGGCCGTCGGATTCCTGCCCGAGGGCACCGACCTGGGCGAATGGGGTCGCCTGGGGCAAAGCTTTGACGCTTCGATGGAGCGCAAGCAGCAGGCCACCCTCGACATGGAGGCGGGCCTGCGGGCCGATCCGCGCACGCACCGGGTTCCGGCGGCGATCTACACCGAGCGCGAACGCGAGGTCAGCCTGGGCTCCACCGAGGGTGCGGCCGGCCGGTACCGCACCGGCGTGGCCGGAATCGGCGCGACGGTGGTGATGCGGGAAGGCGACAGCATAAAGCAGTCCGCCGACATGGACTGGTCGGTGCGATTCGACGCGCTGGATCCCGGCCGCACCTCGCTGCGGCTGGTGGAGCGCACCGCGCGCCTGCTCGACGCGCGGCCGTTGAGGACAGGGCGCTACGTCGCCTACTTCGAGCCCAAGGCCTTTGCGCAGCTGTTGTGGGCGTTCTGGCCCCTGTGGAGCGGCAAGGCGGTGGTGGAGGGCAAGAGCCGACTGGTCGGCAGGCTGGGCGAGAGGATCGCCTCGGAGCTCGTGACCCTGGTGGACGACCCCACGCTGCCGGAGGGTCTGGCCAGCCGGCCGTTCGACGCGGAGGGGACTTCGGCCCGCCCGGTGGTCCTGGTCGAGCGGGGCGTCCTGTGCAGCTACCTCACGAACTCACAGACCGCCCACGCGCTGGAACACCCGAACACGGGGCACGCCTCGCGCGGCTACCGAGGGGTGTTGGGAGTGGCACCGACGAACCTCTACGTGAAGCCGGCAGACGGACTGCGCCGGGAGCGCGGCGTCGTCGTCACCGAGCTGATGGGGGTCCACGCCGGCGCCAACCCCATCACCGGTGAGTTCTCGGTGCAGGGCCTGGGGTTGTGGGTCGACGGCGGTGAGGTCGTCCACGCGGTGGAGGACTTTGCCATCGCCGGGGACTTTTTGGCGTTGCTGGAGAGGGTCGGCGCGGTGGGCACCGACCTCGACTGGTGGTTCGCCGGTACCGCGTTCGGAGCTCCGACGGTCGAGGTCGGCGACCTGTCGTTCGCAGGAGGGGAGTGACGGTGCAGGAGGTCGGCACGGTCAACAAGGTCAGTCCGACGGATTTCTACGTCACGGAAGATCTGCTCACGGACGTGCAGCGGGCGGCGCGCGACACCGTCCGACGGTTCGTCGACCGCGAGGTGATCCCGCGGATCGGGCGCTGGTGGCTGGACGGCATCTTCCCGATGGAACTGGTGCCCAGGCTCGGCGAGCTGGGGGTGTACGGCGCGAACCTGCCGGCGGAGTACGAGTGCGCGGGCTTGGACAACATCGCCTACGGGCTGCTGATGCAGGAACTGGAGCGGGGGGACAGCGGCATCCGGTCCTTCGCCAGCGTCCAGGGTGCGCTCGTCATGTACCCGATCTACGCGTACGGCAGCGAAGAGCAAAGGCGCCACTACCTGCCGCGGCTGGCGCGGGGCGAGCTGATCGGGTGCTTCGGCCTGACCGAGCCGACCGCCGGCAGCGACCCCGCCGCGATGAACACGCGTGCGCGCAAGACGTCGCGCGGCTGGGCGATCACGGGCACCAAGATGTGGATCACCAGCGGGTCGATCGCGCACGTGGCCATCGTGTGGGCCAAGGACGAGACCGACACCGTCCGCGGGTTCATCGTGCCGACCGACACCCCGGGCTTTGCGGCCCACGAAATCCACACGAAGGCTTCGATGCGCGCGTCGGTGACCTCCGAACTGGTGCTGGAAGACGTCGAAGTTCCCGACGACCACGCGCTGCCCGAGGGCGTTGGCCTGGGCAAGGCCCTGGGGTGCCTGACCCAGGCGCGGTACGGGATCGCGTGGGGCGCGATCGGGGCAGCGGTGGCGTGCTTCGAGGAGGCGCTGGCCTACGCCGGGGAACGGATCGCGTTCGGCCGGCCGATCGCGGCGACGCAGATCATCCAGGAGCGCCTGGTGGACATGCTCACCCGCATCACCGCCTCGCAGCTCCTCGCGCACCGGTTGGGCCAGCTCAAGGATGCCGGGCGGATGCGCTACACGCAGGTCTCGCTGGCCAAGCGCCACAACGTGCGCGCCGCCCTGGAGGTGGCGCGACAGGCCCGCTTGATCCTCGGCGGGTACGGCATCACGGTCGAGTACCACGCCATGCGCCACGCCGCCAACCTGGAGTCCGTCGACACCTACGAGGGGACATACGACATCCACACTCTGATCGTCGGCCGCGAGATCACGGGCCACGACGCCTTCTGAGCGACGGATCGAGGTCGACGGCAGCGGCTCGTCGATTCCCAGCTGCGATGCGCGTGTACTTCTGTGGGGCCATACGAGGTGGCCGGCGGTTGCAGCCGCGCTACGCGCGGATCGTCTCGTGGCTGCAGCAGCGCGGCCACCAGGTGCTGACCGCGCACGTCGGGCGGGCGGACGTCCTGGAACACGAGCGGGCCACACGCAAAAACGACCGGGCGATCTACGAGGGCGACATGGCCTGGATCGAACAGGCCGACGTGGTGATCGCGGAGGTCACCGTTCCCTCGATCGGCGTGGGGATGGAGATCATGCGCGCCCAGATGCTGGGCAAGCGGGTCGTGTGCCTGTGCGAGGCCGGTGCGGACGTCTCGGCGCTCGTGGCCGGAAACCCCCATGTCGAGCTGTGGCGGTACCGCGACGAGGACGAGCTCTTGCGGATCCTCGACCGCCTGGTCTCCTCGGCGGGTGGCTGACCCGCAGCCCGGCGCAGGCTGGCTCGCTTGCGGCCCGGCTGTCCGGCCGGCGGACCGGGCCAGGATTCGATCGGCCGCGTGGAGAAGGACTGCCCATTTCCCCCAGGAGGCCGGCCATGGCAGACGTGACGAGGGTGGTGCTGCCCCAAAGCGAGGTTCCGCGCGCGTGGTACAACATCGTTCCGGACCTCCCCAGTCCGCCTCCGCCGGTGCTGCACCCAGGGACGAAGCAACCGGTGGGCCCCGACGACCTGGCGCCGCTGTTCCCCATGGATATCATCCTGCAGGAGGTGTCCTCCGAGCGTTGGGTGGAGATCCCACAGCCCGTGCGCGACATCTACGGCCTGTACCGACCCACGCCCCTATACCGGGCGCGGCAGCTGGAGCAGGCGCTGGATACGCCCGCCCGCATCTACTACAAGTACGAGGGTGTGAGCCCGCCCGGCAGCCACAAGCCGAACACCGCGGTCGCCCAAGCCTACTACGCCAAGGCCAGCGGCGCCCGCCGGCTCACGACCGAGACCGGGGCCGGCCAGTGGGGGTCGGCGCTGGCGTGGGCATGCCGGATGTTCGGGCTGGAGTGCACCGTCTACATGGTGCGCGTCTCCTACGAGCAGAAACCCTACCGGCGCATCCTCATGGAGACCTGGGGCGCGGAGGTGCTGCCCAGCCCCAGCCCCCGCACCCACGCGGGCCGGGGGATCCTCGAGCGCGACCCGCAGTCTCCGGGTAGCCTGGGGATCGCGATCAGCGAGGCGGTCGAGGACGCGGCCACCCATGACGACGCGAAGTACTCGCTGGGCAGCGTGCTCAACCACGTCTTGATGCACCAGACCGTCATCGGGCTGGAGGCCAGGCGGCAGATGGAACTCTTCGACGACTACCCGGACGTCGTGGTCGGCTGCATCGGTGGGGGGAGCAACTTCGCCGGCCTGTCCTTTCCGTTCGTCGCCGACAAGTTGGCGGGCCGACAGACCCGCATCGTCGCGGTCGAACCGACGGCTTGCCCGACGCTCACCAAGGGCGCCTACCTCTACGACTTCGGCGACACCGCGCAGACCACCCCGCTGGTCAAGATGTACACCCTGGGGCACACGTTCGTCCCCGCGCCCATCCACGCGGGTGGCCTGCGCTACCACGGGGACGCACCGCTGGTGTGCATGCTGTACGACCGAGGCGTGATCGAGGCGTACGCCTATCCCCAGAACCCGGTTTTCGAGGCCGCGATGCTGTTCGCGCGGACCGAAGGCATCGTGGCCGGCCCCGAGCCGGCGCACGCGATCCGCTACGTCGTCGACGAGGCAATCCGGTGCCGCGAGGCAGGCGAGTCGAAGGCGATCCTGTTCAACCTCAGCGGGCACGGACACTTCGACCTGGCGGCGTACGAGCAGTACCTCGCGGGCAAGCTGCCGGACTTCGAGTACCCGGAAGAGGAGGTGCGCCGGGCGATGGCTGAGCTGGCTCCGCTCCAGCCCGCATAGAGTGCTCCCCGGCAGGCGGGGCAATCACGCGGAGCGGCGTGCGAACTCCCGCAGCACGTCGAACGCGTGGTCGATTTCCTCGTCGGCGGTGTAGAAGTGTCCGGAGATGCGGATGCCGGCTCTGGGCCGGTGGTCGACGAGGACGTTGCGTCGCGCCAGTTCCCGGGTCGCCGCCTCGGCTCCGGGGAAGTCGACGACGACGAGGCCACCCCTGGCTGATGCCTCGCGGGGTGTGTTCACGCGCAGTCCGTACTCGTCCGCCAGGTCGATGATCCGTTGGGTGAAGCGCACAGACTTCTGCCGGATCGCCTCGGCACCCACTTCCAGCACGATCTCCAGCCCGGCCCGCGCCGCGAACAGGCCCGGGATCCCGGGCGTGCCGGTCGCAAAGCGCATGGCGTCGGCGGCGAACTCCATGCGCAGGTCGAATGCGAACGGATCGCGGTGGCTGAACCATCCCACCATCCGGGGCCGCACGGAGGCCAACCGGTCCGACTGCACGTACAGCCAGGCGGCGCCGGGCCCTCCGCACAGCCACTTGTGCGAACCCCCCAGTACGGCGTCCGCGCCCCACGCCCGCACATCCACGGGCACGCAGCCGACGGTCTGATAGGCGTCCACGATCGACCACGCCCCGTGGCGGTGCGCGATCTGAGTGATTGCTGCCACGTCCTGCAGGGCGCCCGACCGGAAGATCCCGTGGTCGACGACCACCGCCAGCGTCCGGTCGTCAACCGCATCCTCCCAGGCTTCCAGGGGAATCGTGATGCCGTCGGGGCTGGGGATGCGGTGGAGGCGCAGCCCCAGGTCTTCGTGCATCTGCAGGGCATAGAGCAGGGTGGGGAAGTTCAGGTCGGTGGCGACCACCTTCGTGCGACCGCCCGGCTGCACGAGGCCGCTGAGCAAAATGCCGAACAGGGTCGAGACGTTCTGGTGCAGCGCGACGGTGCCCGCAGGCGCACCGATCAGCGTGCCGATCCGGTCTGCGTGCTCGCGCACGTAGGGCTCCCACCGTTCCCACGCCGCCACGCCCTGCTCGCTCCACTCCCTGCCGTAGCGGGCCAGCCAGTCGGTCGCCGAACGCGGCATCGCACCCATCGAGTGCGACACCAAATAGGTGGTGTGCGCGAGGATGGGGAACTCGCTCCGCCAGCGCAGCAGGGAATCGGTCATGCGTCACGCTCCACGAACGTCCTGGTTTCCCACAGCAGCGGGAAGAACTTCTTCGAGAGGGTCTCGTGCAGGTATCCGACCCCGGTGAAGTACGCCGGCTCGTCGGAGGCCTGCTCGCCGATCGTCTTCTGCACGTCGGCCTGTCCGGTCCCGGGACGCGCTCCGATCATGCGCTCGACCATCAGGACGTGGCGGCGCCGCCACAGCGCGAACATCTCGTCGTAGGCGATCATCGCTTCGGACAGCTCGTACAGATCCGCAAGCGACGGATCCTTGTGGATCCGGATGAGCGTCTGACGGATCTGCGCGTCGTCGTCGGTCGGAAGCCCGCGGCCGCGCAGCAACTCGATGAACGCGTCCCAGACGGTCGGTTCTCCCAGCCGCCGCCGCAGCGCCGCCAGGTCTTCGGGCTCCCGCTCGAAGCTTGCGAGGTAGCGCGGGTCCTTGGCTCCCGACAGGAACTCGATCTCGCGGAACTGCCGGCTCTGGAACCCGCTGGCGGGCTTGAGCTGCGAGCGGAACTCCAGAAAGTCCCACGGGCGCATCGTCTCGATGACGTCGAACCCGACGAGCAGCGCGCGGGCGATCTCCGTGGCCCGCCGCAGCAGGCGGGCGGCGGTCGGGAGGTCGCCGCGCACCAGCGCGCCCCGCACGCTCTCGAGCTCGAAGATCATCAGCCGGAACCAGAGTTCGAACACCTGGTGGACGACGATGAACTGCAGCTCGTCGTGCGCGTCGCTCAGGCGCTGCTGCAGACGCAGCAGCTCTGCGGTGCGGATGTACCTGCCGTACGTAAGGGGCTTGGCCGGCGCCTGCATGGCGGATGCCTCCCGTGAGAGTCCGGACGCTGCGGGCCCTCGCTCCTCGATAGTACCCCCGCCCCCGCGCCATCGCCAGGTTTGGCGGACCCCTGCGCCGCCTTCGACTACAATCGGGACATGGAGTTCGCCGACCTGCGCTGGCCGGACGTCGACGCGCTCCTGCGTAGCGGGCGGGCGCCGGTCTTGCTCCTCCCGCTCGGCGCGGTCGAGCCGCACGGGCCGCACGCGCCGCTGTCCACCGACCTGCTGATCTCCGTGGGGACGTGCCGCCGCGCCGCCGATCGCCTCGCCGACGATCCCGACGTACGGCTGTTGGTGTTGCCGCCCGTCCCCTACGGTGTGACACGGTACGCGGCGGGCTTTTCCGGTGCGGTCGGGTTTTCCGAGCAGACGCTGCACGGCGTGCTCGTGGGGATCTGCACATCCCTGCTGGGGCAGGGCTTCCGGTACGTCGTCGTCGTCAACAACCACTTCGAGCCCGAGCACGTACGGACGATCCACCGAGCCCTGGACGAGGTCGAGTCCACCACGGGTTGCGTCGTCGGGTTCTGCGACCTGACCCGCAGCGCCCGAGCGCGCCGACTGACCGAAGAGTTCCGCAGCGGTGCCTGCCACGGAGGCCAGTACGAGACGTCGCTGGTGCTCGCCGAACGCCCGGATCTGGTCGACGTGCAGACGATGCGGTCGCTGCCGGCCGTACCCGTCAGCCTCGTCGAGGCGATCGGTCGCGGCGTGCGCGAGTTCCGGGCGATGGGCCTGGACCGGGCCTACTGTGGATCGCCGGCACACGCGACCGCCGAAGAAGGGGAAGCCACCTTCGCGATCCTTGCCGAGATGCTCGTCGAGACGGTCCGCGCGCTCACGCGGGGGACCGGCGGCCGGGACCGGCCCGGCCGCTTCGGCGGCTAGCCTTATCCGCCCCTAGTCCCACGGCTCCAGGACGCACAGATCGGCGCGGCCGGAGGCCACCAGCGTGTTGACGTCGCCGATCGAGGCCAGGCCGCCCGCGACGAGCACCGCGACACCGACCCCGTTGCGTACCGCGTCGGCGAAGGGCACCAAAAAGCCCGGCCCATAGGTCGGGTCGTCGTCGGAGACCGTCTGGCCGGCGGTGACCTCGACCAGATCGCATCCGGCGTCCCTGAACGCCTGGGCGATCGCCAGCGCGTCGGCCTCGCCGATGCCGCGGCGCGCTCGGTCCGACGCGGGCAGGGCCACCCCCACGGGCCCCGACCACTCCCCGCGCACCGCGGCGAACACCTCGAGCGGAAACCGCAGACGGTTCTCGAGCGTCCCGCCGTAGGCGTCGGTGCGCCGGTTCGTCAGGGGAGACAGGAAACTCGCCAGCAGGTAGCCGCATCCGAAGTGCAGGTGCAGCAGGTCGAAGCCGGCCTCGCGCGCCATCCGGGCAGCCCGCACGTAGGCCGCCCGCACCGCGTCCATGTCCGCTTCGGTCATCTCCTTGGGGACGGGGCTTTCGGGCAGGTACGGGACGGGGCTGGGCGCCAGCAGGGTCCAGGGTTGGCGGAGGGGGACGTCCACACCGAAGCGGCGCGGCCGCGTGGCGCCCCGGCGCCCGGCGTGTCCGAGGACCGCGCCCACCCTCGCCCCCTCCGCGTGCACCGCCCCGACTATGGCTGCCCAACCCGCCGCGTGCTCCGGTCGGTACAGCCCGGCGTCTTCGGGCGTGATGCGCCCTTCGGGCAGGACCGCGACGATCTCGGTCAGCACCAGCCCCGCCCCCCTCGAGGCGAGTCGGGCCAGCGCATCCCGGTGCGAACTGGCTGGCACGCCGTCGGTCGCGCCGCACGCGGCCGCCGGTCGCAGGACGACGCGGTTGTCCAGGCGCAGCCCGCACACGGTGAAGGGGAGGTGGGCGGGCGGGGGCGGCAGGCGCAGCCGGTCCCGTTCGCGCGCGAGGTGCCCGTCGACGCGGTCGACGAACGCCGGGTCGCGTAGCCGCAGATCGTCGTAAGAGATGCGGCCGCTTCGGGTGAGCAGGTGGAACGCGAACCGCATCGGGTCCAGCCGGATCGTGCGGTCCGTGGTCTCGAACGCCCGCTGGCTCTGCGCGGCGGCGCGCTGGAACGCTTCGACGATCGGCCGGCGTTCGCCCTCGTAGGTGCGCAGCGCCGCCTCGACGTCCCGGTGCGCCTCGAAGGCGTTGGCGAGCACGATCGCGTCCTCCATCGCGAGTTTGGTACCGGAACCGATCGAGAAGTGCGCGGTGTGGGCAGCATCGCCCAGCAAGACCACGTTGCCAAAGTGCCAGGCGTGCGCACGAAGGGTGGGGAAGCGGATCCACCGCGAGTTGTTCGACAGCAGTGGCTCCCCGCGCAGCACGTCCCCGAAGATGGCCTCGCATCGGCGCAGCGTCTGCTCTTCGTCGGCTTCCTGCAGGCCTGCCCGACGCCACGTCGTCTCGGCGCACTCGACGATGAACGTGCTCGTGCGGCCGTCGTACGGATAGGCGTGGGCCTGGAACAGCCCCCACTCGGTCGGGCGGAACGCGAACGTGAACGCCCCCAGCGTGCGGCGCGTCCCGAGCCACACGTACCGGGCGCGCCCGTACGCGATCGTCGGCCGGAAGGCGTCCTCGTACCACGAGCGCACGATGCTGTGGACACCGTCGGCGCCCACGAGCACGTCATGCGGCGGCAGGTCGGATGGTTGGGTGACCTCGGCGCGGAAGACGAGCCGCACGCCGAGGTCCGCGCAGCGGCGCTGCAGGATGCCCAGCAGCGCCGTGCGTGCGATGCCCGCGAAGACGTGCCCGCCGCAACGCACCCGCTCGCCGTGGACCCAGACGTCGATCGCGTCCCACAGGACGAACCGGTCGGTGATCTCCCGATAGGTCCGGTAGTCGGCCTCCCGGAACTCGGCGAGCGTGCGATCGCTGAACACCACGCCCCACCCGTAGGTCGCATCGGGCGGGTTACGCTCGAAGACTGTGATCTCGCGGCTGCGGTCGGCCTTCTTCAGCAGCAGGGCGAGGTACAGGCCGGCGGGTCCGCCGCCAACGATGGCGACCCTCAAGGCAGCGCCTCTGCGAGCCGGTCGATCTGGTCGAGGTCTCCCACAGCCGGCAAGAGGACGAGTTCGTCGCACCCCGCCTCGGCGTAGCCTTCCACGAACTGGACAATCCTCTGCGGCGTGGTCAGCAACTGCTCGACGATCTTCTCGACGAACGGGCCGGTGAACGCGTAGTAGTCCCGCATGTAGCGGACGGCCTGCTCGATGGCGTCGTCGCCGAGGGCGAAGTAGCCCTGCCCCCACAGCTGCGGGCGTCCCGGCCGGCCGGCGTCGACCCATGCGGCGCGGGCGGCCTGGGCGGCGCGCGCGAACGCGCGGGGTGGGCCGCCGCCGTGGAAGTAGCCGTCGGCGTAGCGGGCGGCCCGCGCGAAGGCCTCGTCGCTGAACCCACCCACGAGGAACGGCGGCCCCCCGGCTCGGGCGGGCGGAGGACCGATCCTGCCCTCTTCCCAGATCTGCCGCAGCCGGCGCAGCTGCTCGGAAAGCCGCGCGCCCCGTCCGCGGTGGTCGACACCGGCGGCGTCGTAGTCCTCCTCCCGGGCGCCCACCGCCAACCCGACGACCAGCCGCCCGCCCGACAGTTGATCGAGCGAGGCAATCGCCTTCGCCAGCAGGGCAGTGTTGCGCAGCGGTCCGACGAGGATCGCGGTGACCAGCTTCAGACGCTGCGTCGCACCGGCCGCCGCGGCCAGCGCGATCAGCGGATCGTAGCTGTCGTAGGCCAGACGGTCGATCACGCCGAGGCTCGCGAAGGGCCCCTGCTCGGCGCGAAGCGCCCAGCGCATGATCACCTCGCCCCTCACCTCCGGGACGCCGCTGGGGAGCCCGATGCCGATTCGGATGCTCACCCCTCCCCTCCGATGGCTAGGTCCCCGGCCTTGGCGTCTTCTGCGCGCCAGCACGGCCGGTTTGCGAATGCTTCGATCATTCGGTGCTCCGCAGTTGCTTGCGGTCGACCTTGCCCGACGGTGTGCGCGGGAGCGATTCAGCGAAATGGACGTCCCGCGGGAACTTGTGCGGGCTGAGGCGTCCCCGCACGTACGCCTGCAGCTCACGCGCGACCTCCGGCGAGGCGCGCTGTGGCTCCCGCAGTACGACGTACGCGCGCGGCAGGACCAGCCCGCCTTCTGTATAGGGCACGACCGCACACTCGGCGACCAGCGGATGCGTGAGCAGGCAGGCCTCGATCTCCATCGGCGCGACCCAGATGCCGCCCACCTTCATCAGGTCGTCCGCTCGGCCCCGGTACAAGAAGCGGCCGTCTTCGTCCTGCGAGAACAGGTCGCCGGTGCGCACCCAGTTGCCGTGGAAGGTGCGCACGGACTTGCCGCGATCCTTCCAGTACAGCAGCGCCGCGGTCTCGCCCCACACCCACAGCTCCCCGACCTCGCCCGGGGGCAGGGAGGCGCCCTCCGGGTTGCGGACCTCGGCGCGGTATCCGGGACACGGACGCCCGACGCTGCCCGGGAGCACGTCGTCGAGCCGGTTCGAAATGTAGATGTGGTACAGCTCCGACGACCCGATGCCGTCCAGCACCTCGACCCCGAAGGCGGCCTTCCACCGGTGATACAGCTCCGCGGGCAACGCCTCGCCCGCAGAGGTCGCCAAGCGCACGCACGACAGGTCGGCCCGCCCGGCCTGGGCGTGCGCGAGCATCGCGTGGATCATCGTCGGCACCAGCACGAGGATCGTCGGGCGGTGCGCGGCGATCAGCTCGAACATGCGCTCAGGGGTGGAACGCTCCGGGAAGACCACGCCGGATGCGCCCACGCCGAACGGAAACAGCGCCGTGCAGTCGCGGGCGTACCCGAAGAACAGCTTCGGCACCGGCAGCACCACGTCGTCTGGCCTGTAGCGGATCACCTCCTGGGCGTAGTTCCAGAAGCTGAGATAGGGTGCGTAGTGGCAGTGGACGACCGCCTTCGGCCGGCCCGTCGTGCCCGTGGTGAACTTCCACAGGGCGAAGTCGTCCTTGGCCGTGTCCTCCCCGCGCAGCTCATCAGGTGCTTCGGCCACCGCGCGGTCAAAGCTGATCTCGCCCGGACGCAGGTCTTCCACGCCCACCGCCAGGATCCGGCCCCGGAAGTTCGTCTGGCGCGCCGCGTCGCGGATCCGGTCGTGGGTCACGGGATCCGTGACAACCACACGGGGGCGGACGTAGTCCAGGTAGTACGCGTAATCCGCGACGGTCAAAAACGTGTACACCTCGGCGGAGACCGCACCGATCTTCAGCGCCGCGTACCAGGTCGCGACGAACTCTACGCCGTCGGACAGCGCCAGCAGCACCCGGTGTTCGGGTTCGGTGCCCAGTTCCCGCAAGACGTTGCCCACACGGTTGGCCAAGCTCGCCAGCTCGCCGTAGGTCACCCGGCGGGTGCCGCAGACGAGCGCGGTCCGGTCCTGCCGTCCTTCCTCGAGGTGGCGGTCGAGGAAGTAGCGGGTCAGGTTGAAACGCGCGGGCACATCCTCGTAGGTGACCATGTCGCGCTCCCTACGACATTACCGCCCCGCCGTCCAGCACCAACCCCTGTCCGTTGATGCCCCGTGCAGCGTCGCTGCACAGGAACGCCACGAGCGAGGCCACCTCCTCGGCGGTGAACAGGCGCCGCTGGGGGCTGAACCGTTCGAGGATCCTGCGAACCTCCTCGGGCGGGCGTCCGCTGCGGGCGCTGATCCGCTCGATGTTGCGGAAGGTCATGTCGGTGGCCAGATATCCGGGGCACACCGCGTTGGCCGTGATTCCCCGGTCGGTGTACTCGATCGCCACCGACCGGATCAGGCCCAGCAGCGCGTGCTTGGAGGCGGTGTAGGCGGCGGTGTAGCGGGAGGCGGCCTTCGAGGCCACCGAGGCCACCGCGACGATGCGCCCCCAGCCGGCGTCCAGCATGTCGGGCAGCACGGCGCGGATCGCGTAGAAAGCGCCGGTGGCGTTGGTGCGCAGGTGCTCCTCCCAGTCCGCGTCGGTGGTCTCCGAAAACGGCATGCCTCGGGCGATTCCGGCGGCGGCGACCAGCACCGTGACCGGGCCGAGTTCCTCCCGCGTCCGCGCCACCGCTGCTTCGACCTGTCGCCGATCCGTCACGTCGCAGACCACACCGATCGCCCGTCCTCCGCTGGCTTCGACCTCCGCCGCCGCCCGACCGATCTGGTCCGCGCTGCGGGCGGCGAGGGCCACCGCGGCGCCAGCGCGCGCGATCTCTGCCGCGCAGGCCCGGCCCACGCCCCGCCCGCCGCCGGTGACGAATGCCACGCGTCCCCGAAGATCCATCCGCAGTTCGGTGTTTCGCCGGAGCCGCGCGCAGCCCCTGGCGGGCAGGAGGAAATTCCTTTAAGTTCGAGAATCGCAAACTTGAAGCACTCTGAGGGCGGGCGTGGCGGTCTCCGAAGCATCCGACCTGGAAAGCCGCCTCCACACGGACGACCACCGGGCGGTCCGGCTGTGGCTGCGCCTGCTCACGTGCACCAACCTCATCACCGCCGAGATCCGCCGCCGGCTGCGCCGCCGGTTCGGGACCACGCTGCCGCGCTTCGACCTGTTGGCGCAGCTGGAGCGCAACCCCCGCGGGCTGCGCATGGGCGAGCTGTCGCGGCGCATGATGGTCACCACCGGGAACGTGACGGCCCTCGTCGACCGCCTCGAGGCGGAGGGCTGGATCCGACGCCGCGCCGACCCCCAGGACCGGCGCTCCGTCCTCGTGCACCTGACGCCGGCCGGCCGGAGGGCGTTCGCACGCATGGCGCGGACGCACGAGGCGTGGATCGTTGAACTCTTCTCCGACCTGTCAGGGGAGGACATCGAGACGCTGCACGCGCTGCTGGGGCGGCTCAAGCAGAGCGTGCGGAAGAGGGAGGCGGCACATTGAAGGGAGTGCCACTCGCCGACTACCGCGCCCAACACTTCCTGTGGGAGGTGGACGAGGGTGTCGGGACGGTGACGCTGAACCGGCCGGCCCGCAAGAACGCGCTGACCTTCGAGACGTACGGGGAGCTGCGCGACCTGTTCCAGATGCTCGGCCGCGCCGACGACGTGCGGGCCGTGGTTGTGTGCGGAGCCGGCGAGGACTTCTGCTCCGGCGGCGACGTGCACGAGATCATCGGACCTCTGGTGCGCATGGGGGCGCCGGACCTTTTGCGCTTCACGCGCATGACCGGCGCGGTCGTTTGTGCGATGCTGACCTGTCCCCAGGTGATCGTCGCAGCGGTGGACGGGGTCTGCGCCGGAGCGGGAGCGGCGCTGGCGATGGCCGCCGACCTGCGCTTGGGGACGGCGCGCAGCCGCATCGCTTTTCTGTTCAACCGTGTCGGTTTGGCCGGGTGCGACATGGGTGCGTGCGCGCTGCTGCCCCGGATCGTAGGGCAGGGCCGGGCCGCCGAGCTGCTGTACACGGGACGCACGATGGACGGCGAGGAGGCCGCGCGCTGGGGCTTCTTCAACCGGCTGTGCGAGCCCGACGACCTGTTGCCGTCGGTGCGGCGTCTGGCGCGCGAGATCGCCGGCGGTCCGACGTTTGCCCACGCGATGACCAAGCGGATGCTGTACCAGGAGTGGTCGATGGGGCTGGACGAGGCGATCGAGGCCGAAGCCCAGGCGCAGGCCCTGTGCATGAGCACTCAGGACTTCCGGCGCGGCTACGAGGCGTTCGTCCACCGGCAGGCGCCGACCTTCCGCGGGGACTGACGCGCCCCTTGAGGCTTTTGTCGATGCGCCTGCTGGACCTTCCCCTGTTCGAGGACCGCCACCGCGAGCTGGAGCGCGCGCTGGAGCGGTGGTCTTCGGCGCATCTCCGTCCCTTTGAGGAAGCCGACCCGGACGAGGCGTGCCGCGGGCTGGTGCGCGCGATGGGACAGGCAGGATGGCTGCGCCACGCCGTCGCCGGACGGGAGTACGGAGGGGCTGCGGACGAACTGGACGTGCGCGCGATCTGCCTGATCCGACACGTCCTCGCACGGCACCGGGGCCTGGCGGACTTCGCGTTCGCGATGCAGGGGCTGGGATCCGGGCCGATCACGCTGTTCGGCAGCCCCGACCAGAAGCGCCGCTACCTCCCGCGCGTGGCGGAGGGTCAGGCGATCGCGGCGTTCGCTCTGTCGGAGCCCGACGCAGGATCCGACGCCGCGGCGCTGCGATGCCGTGCGGTTCCGCACGGCGAAGGGTACCGGCTGGAGGGGCAGAAGACCTGGATCTCCAACGGCGGCATCGCCGACTTCTACGTCGTCTTCGCCCGGACCGACGACGGGCCGGGGTCCGCGGGGATCACCGCGTTTGTCGTGGACGCGGACGCGCCGGGCTTGGAGATTTCCGAACGCATCGAGGTCATCGCCCCGCACCCCCTGGCGACCCTGACGTTTTCGAGCTGCGAGGTCTGCGGTCGCCAGGTCATCGGCGCGCCGGGCCAGGGCTTCCGGATCGCCATGGCCACGCTGGACGTGTTCCGCTCGTCCGTGGCCGCCGCCGCCGTCGGGTTTGCCGAGCGCGCGCTGCAGGAGGCGGTCGCGCGGGCGACTTCTCGGGTCCTGTTCGGGCAGCGGCTCGCGGACTTCCAGCTCACGCGCGCCCGGCTGGCGGAGATGGCGACGCAGCTGGAGGCTTCCGCACTGCTGACCTACCGCGCCGCATGGATGGCTGATCGCGGCCGGCGCGTCACGCGCGAGGCGGCGATGGCCAAGGCGTTCAGCACGGAGAGCGCCCAACGGATCATCGACGCCGCCGTCCAGATCCACGGCGGCTTGGGCGTCCGGCGGGGCCAGGTCGTGGAGTCACTGTACCGGGAGATCCGCGCCCTGCGCATCTACGAGGGGGCGACCGAGCTGCTGCAGCTGGTGGTCGGCCGCGAGCTCCTGCGGGAACGAGAGGAGGGATCGTGATGGCCGCGACGGCGCACGCGGACACATTCGTGCGGGACAACCTCCCACCGCCCGACGCGTGGCCTCCGCTGGTCTTCGACCTCCCGGAGCTGCGCTACCCCGATCGGTTGAACTGCACGGTCGAACTGCTCGACCGCGGGGCGCGCCGGCATCCCGAAAGGCCCTGCATCCGCGCGCCGGGCGTCGTGTGGACCTACGGGCAGCTGCTGGAGCATTCCAATCGCATCGCGCACGTGCTGGTTCGCGACATGGGCCTGGTGCCGGGCAACCGCGTGCTGCTGCGCTCGGCCAACACCCCGATGCTGGTTGCGGCTTGGTTCGCGGTGCTCCGTGCCGGGGGCGTGGTGGTGGCGACGATGCCGCTGCTGCGTGCCCGCGAACTCGTACCGATCATCGAGAAAGCCCGCATCTCGCACGCCCTGGCGGACGCGCGTCTGTCGGCAGAGCTCGAGGATGCCCGCGCCGCCGCCCCGGTGCTGCGCCGCATCGCCTACTGGGGGGAGGGCGGCGAGCTGGAGCGGCTGGCCGCGACGCATCCGGCAGACTTCGACCCGGTGAACACATCCTCGGACGACCCGGCGCTCGTCGCCTTCACCTCGGGGACCACCGGCGAGCCCAAGGGGTGCGTGCACTTCCACCGGGACGTGCTGGCGATCTGCGACACCTTCGCCGCCCACGTGCTGCGGGCCGATCCGGACGATCTGTTTGCCGGCAGCCCGCCGCTGGCGTTCACCTACGGGCTGGGCGGTCTCGTCGCCTTTCCGATGCGGATCGGCGCGTCGTCGCTGCTGCTGGAGCGCGCCTCTCCCGATCTGCTGCTCGCGGCAGTGGCGGAGTTCGGCGTCCGCGTGCTGTTCACCTCGCCAACCGCCTATCGCGCGCTGGCGGCCCTGTGGCGCCAACACCGCCCGCGACATCTGTACAAGTGCGTCTCGGCTGGCGAGCCGCTGCCGGCGTCGACCCGCAACCAATGGAAGGAAGTCAGCGGCGTCGAGATCATCGACGGCATCGGTTCGACCGAGATGCTGCACATCTTCGTCTCCCACCGAGAAGAAGAAGCCCGCCCCGGAGCCATCGGCAGGGCCGTGCCTGGCTACCAGGCCTGTCTGCTCGACGAACGGGGCGACGTGTTGCCGCCGGGGCGGGTCGGTCGCCTCGCGGTGCGCGGACCCACCGGATGCCGGTACCTGGCGGATGCGCGGCAGCGGCAGTACGTGCAGCACGGCTGGAACGTGACCGGCGACGCATGCTTGCTCGACGAGGACGGGTACTTTCACTTCCAGGCGCGCACCGACGACCTGATCATCTCCGCCGGCTACAACATCGCACCGCCGGAAGTGGAGGACACGCTGCTGGAGCACCCGGCGGTGGCCGAGTGCGGCGTCGCCGGGGTCCCAGACCCCGAACGCGGGCAGGTCGTGAAGGCCTACGTCGTCCTGCGTGCGGACTTCGAACCATCGGAAGACCTCCGCCAGGAACTGCAGGGGTTTGTCAAGCGGCGGATCGCCCCGTACAAGTACCCGCGGGCGATCGAGTTCTGCTCCGAACTCCCGCGCACGCTGACGGGCAAGCTGCAGCGTCACGTGCTGCGTGAGCGCGAGGCCGGGGAGGTGCGGCCGTGACGGTGCCCGGCGACGCTTGGGCGATCGTCCAGCCGCCGGGGTGGCCCCGGCCGCAGGGGTACGCCCACGGGATTGTGGCCTCCGGTCGTCTGGTCTTCTTGGCCGGCATGCTCGGTTGGAACCGCGAGGGCCAGTTCGAGACCGATGACTTCGTCGGGCAGGTCGACCGCGCGCTGCGCAACGTCGTCGAGCTGCTGGCGGCCGCGGGCGCGCGAGCGGACCACTTGGTGCGCCTCACGTGGTACATCACCAATCGGGAGGAGTACCTGCGCAGCCTGCCGGCGCTGGGTGCCGTCTACCGCGAGGTCATCGGCCGCCACTACCCGGCGATGTCGGTCGTGGAGGTCTCCGCTCTGGTCGAACCGCGCGCAAAGGTGGAGATCGAGGCTACGGCAGTCATTCCCACACCGGAAGGGGGGACACAACGATGATCGGCTGCAGGATCGCTTACCTCGTCGTTGCGTTGCTGGTGGTGGCGGCGCTGCCCGTCGGCGCGCAGCCGCGCGCCGTCAAGATCGGGTTCGTGAGCACCCTGTCCGGAGGCGGCGCGGCGCTGGGGATCGACGTGCGCGACGGCTTCAACCTCGCGCTGCGGCACCTCGGCAACCGGCTCGGCGGGCTGGGCGTGGAGGTCGTGGTCGCTGACGACGAGCAGAACCCCGAGGTCGCGCGCACCGCGGTGGACCGCATGCTGCGGCGCGACCGCGTCGACTTCGTCACCGGGATCATCTTCTCGAATGTGCTGCTGGCGGTCGGGGAGATGGTGTTCGCGAACCAGACCTTCTACATCAGCCCCAACGCAGGGCCGTCGGAGTACGCCGGCGAGCAGTGCAACCCATTCTTCGTCAACGTCGCCTGGCAGAACGACAACCTGCACGAGGCCATGGGACACCACGCGCAGCTGCGCGGGTACGAGACCGCCTTCATCCTCGCGCCGAACTACCCGGCCGGGCGCGACGCGCTCAACGGATTCAAGCGCTTTTACAAGGGGCGCGTGGTGAGCGAGGTGTACACGCGGCTGGGCCAGCTGGACTACTCGGCGGAGATCGCACAGATCCGTGCCGCCCGCCCCAGGGCCGTGTACGCCTTCTACCCGGGTGCGATGGGGGTGAACTTCAATAAGCAGTACGCGGAGGCTGGGCTGATGCGGGAGATCCCGCTGCTGCTGCCCGGATTTTCGGCCGACGCCGACATCATCCGCGCGGTGGGGCGGCCGATGGTGGGGGTGTTCAACAGCTCGCACTGGGCGTTGGAGATCTTCAACCCCATCAACCGCCGGTTCGTCGAAGACTTCCGTCGCACCTACAACCGGGTGCCGGCGCTCTATGCGGCACAGGGATACGACGCGGCGCTTGCCCTCGACCACGCTCTGCGGGCCGTCGGGGGCGACCTGGGCCGCAGGGCGGACATTCGGCGCGCGATCCTGGCGGGCTTCGACACCACCCGCGGACGCGTCCGGTTCAACCGCAACGGGTATCCGATCCAGGACTACTACCTGCGGCAGGTCGAAGAGCAGACCAACGGCGAGATCGTCAATCGGTTGCGCGGCACGATCTTCCGCAACCACGGCGACGCCTACGTCGGCCGCTGTCGCCTGTAGGAGGCGCCCGTCCGGTCGGAGGACGCCGCGGAGCGGTGTCTGTTCCCGCGCGAGGCGACCATGTCGGACATCCCACTGTCGTTGGTCGTGGAGCAGCTGCTCAACGGGCTGCAGTTCGGCCTGATGCTGTTCCTGCTCGCCGCCGGTCTCACGCTGGTCCTGGGCATCATGGATGTCGTGAACCTAGCGCACGGCTCGCTGTACATGATCGGGGCGTACCTGGCGGCCACCTTCATCGGCGTCACCGGATCCTTCTGGGTCGGCGCGGCGCTGGCGGTCGCGGCCACCGCGGTCGTCGGGACGCTGCTGGAGGTCTCGGTGCTGCGACGGCTGTACGCCCGCGACCACCTCACGCAGGTGCTGGCGACGTTCGCTCTGATCTTGATCTTCAACGAGGGCGTGCGGATCGTCTGGGGTCCGCACGCCCTGCTGCTGTCGGTCCCCTCGGAGCTGGCCCAGCCGGTGCGGGTGTTGCCGGACTTGGGATACTCCGCCTACCGCCTGACGATCATCGGTGCGGGCCTGGGGCTGGCCGTCGCGTTGTTCTTGCTGATCCACCGGACGCGCATCGGGATGTGGGTGCGGGCCGGCGCATCGAACCGCGCGATGGCGCAGGCGATGGGGGTGCCGATCCGGCAGGTCTTCACCGTGGTGTTCGCCGCGGGCGCCGCCCTGTGCGCGGTGGCCGGCGCTCTTTTGGGACCGATCCTCGCGGTTCAGGTCGGCATGGGCGAGAGCATCCTGATCCTGGCGTTCGTCGTCGTCGTCATCGGGGGCATCGGATCGATCAAGGGCGCGCTGCTGGGTGCGATCGTCGTGGGCACGGTGGACACGGCCGGCCGGGCGTTCCTCCCGATGCTGCTGGTGCGGCTGGCGTCGCCCGAAGTGGCGTCGAACCTCGGCCCGGCGCTGGCGTCGATCCTCATCTACCTCCTCATGGCGATCGTGCTGTTCTTCCGACCGCAGGGGTTGTTCCCGGTGCGGATCTAGCTCGGAGTGGGCGGTGGCCGCGGACGAGCACACCCGATCGGTGACGGCCAGCCCCGATGTCGCCGCGCGGGCGCCGGGGTCGGCGTGGCCCAAGGCGGCGCTGGGCGTCTTGCCCGCGGCCCTGGTCGCGCTGTTTCCGCCGGCGGCCGTCGCCTGGGGCCTGGAGTTCTACATGGGCCTGGTCACGAAGGCGATGGTGTTCGCCTTGGCCGCCAGCGGCCTGAATCTCGTCCTGGGCTTCGGCGGCCTGGTGAGCTTCGGGCATGCGACCTACTTCGGTCTGGGGGCGTACACCGTGGCCGTCCTCGCTCGCGAAGGCACGACGTCGGCGTGGGTGGTATGGCCGACCGCGGTGCTCGTGGCGGCAGCGGTGGCGACGGCGGTCGCTGCGATCTGTCTGCGCACGCGAGGTCTGTACTTCATCATGATCACGCTCGCGTTCGCGCAGATGTTCTACTACGGCGTGATCTCTTTCAAACAGTACGGCGGCGAGGACGGGCTGCGCGCGCCGCGGACGGACTTCGGGCTCCCGCTGGGCGACGTGGAGGTCTACTACTTGGTTTTGGCCGTCTTGGTGGTCTGCCTGTGGTTGCTGTGGAGGATCGTGCACGCCCGTTTCGGGCGGGCGCTGCAGGCGATCCGGGACAACGAGTCCCGGGCGACGGCGATCGGCTTTTCCGCCTATCCGTACCAGCTGGTCGCCTTCGCGGTCTCGGGCGCGATCACCGGGCTGGCGGGCGTGCTGATGGTCCACTACACGCAGTATGCGTCTCCGTACATGCTGAGCTGGCCGCAGTCCGGCCACCTCATGCTGATGGTGATCCTCGGAGGGGTGGGCAGGTTCTGGGGCGGCGTGTTGGGAGCCGCGGCGATGGTGGCGCTGGAGGAGGTGTTCCACAGCGTCACGATCCACTGGCAACTGGGGGTGGGTGCAGTACTGCTCGCGGTCGTATTGCTCGCGCCGCGTGGGATCGCGGGCATCCTGGAAGGGCGGCCCCGGTGAGCCTGCTGGAAGTCCGCGGTCTCAGCAAGCGCTTCGGTGGGGTGGTTGCCCTGTGGCGGTGCGACCTGGACGTCGCACCCGGCGAGGTCCACGCGCTCATCGGTCCCAACGGCGCCGGCAAGACGACGTTCATCAACCTGGTCGCGGGTGTCGTGCCGCCGACGGAGGGCAGGATCGCGTTCGCCGGCGACGACGTCACCCGCCTGCCCGCGCACCGGCGCACGCTGCTGGGGATCGCCCGCACGTTCCAGGTCACCAACCTGTTCTGGGGCTACACCGTCGTGGACAACCTCGCCCTCGCGGTCCAGGCGCGGACGGGGAGCTCGTTTGGCTTCTGGCACCCCGTGTACCGCGAGCGGGACCTCGAAGACGAGGCAGCCGCGTTCGCACGGCAGGTCGGCCTCGCAGACCGCCTGCACGTGCCGGTGCAGGCGCTGTCCCACGGGGAGCAGCGCCAGGTCGAGGTGGCCCTGGCGCTGGCCTGCCGTCCCAAGCTGCTGCTGCTGGACGAGCCGACCTCCGGCATGAGTCTGGAGGAGTCGCGGCGCATGCTGGAGTTGATCCGAGACCTGAAAAAGCAGGTCACGATCCTGCTCGTCGAACACGACATGGATGTCGTCTTCGGCGCGGCGGACCGGATCTCGGTGCTGGTGGACGGCCGGGTCCTGGCTTCCGGTCGGCCCGACGAGGTCCGCGCCAACCCCGAGGTGCACCGCGCGTACCTGGGGGAGGCGGTTTGATGCTGCTAAGCGTGGAAGGCCTGCAGACGTTTTACGGGAACAGCCAGGTGCTTTTCGGCGTCGACCTCGCCGTCGAGGACGGGAAGGTCGTGACGCTGCTGGGCCGCAACGGCATGGGCAAGACGACCACCGTCCGCTCGATCACCGGTCTGGTGCCCCCGCGCGCCGGTCGGGTGGAGTTCCGCGGCCGCGCGATCGCGGGCTGGCCGCCGGAGCGGATCGCAGCCCTGGGGGTTGCCCTCGTGCCGGAGGGACGCCAGGTCTTCCCCAACCTGACCGTGCGGGAGAACCTCGTCGCGTTCGCCGCCAACCGCAACGGCAGCGCCCACCCGTGGACGCTGGACCGGGTCGTGGACCTGTTCCCTCGTCTGGGCCAGCGGCTGAACCGCTACGGCGACCAGCTGTCGGGCGGCGAGCAGCAGATGCTCGCGATCGGCAGGGCCCTGATGACGAACCCACATCTGTTGATCCTCGACGAGGCCACCGAGGGGCTGGCTCCGATGCTGCGCGAGGAGATCTGGCGCTGCCTGCGCCGCCTGAACGAAGGCGGCCAGGCGATCCTGCTCATTGACAAGTACGTCCACCGCCTGCTCGACTTGGCCCACCACCACTTCGTGCTCGAGCGCGGCCGCGTCGTCTGGCAGGGCTCTTCAGAAGAGCTGCGCGCGGCCCCAGACGTCTGGCGGCGGTACCTTAGCGTGTGACCCGGGGCGCTGTCCTCCTACAGCGCCAGGACGTGGTCGGCCCGGATCCCCAGCACCTGGAGTCGGCGCTGTGCGGCCGGCGCGCACTCCTCCGGGACGACCAGGTGGAACTCTCCGCCCGCGGCGTCGGCGTACTGCCGGAACAGACGCCACTGCGATGCGGTTTCCGGCAGGTCGAGGGTGTCGCAGGTCTCCGCCTCGACCACGACCAGTTTATTGCGCGCGTCGCGGCAAGTGAGGTCTGGCCGGGAGGGTTCGGATCCGGCGATGTGGATCGAACGCGGCGGCCGTATGCCCGGCACGTCCGCGAAGATGCGCGCGTATCCGTGCGACTCGTACCAGTTGCGCGCGGCGCGGATCAGGTTTGCGTGGCGCTGGAAGGAGGCAAGTTTCCGGTGGGCCACTGCGGCTCTCTCTGCCCTCGGCGCATCCCGGCGTCGTCCGCCTGCGGGCCGCCGTGGTCCTATGTTATCGTTTGGGCTGGGGGTCGGGCATGGTGACCACGCACGACATCGCCAAGACCGAACGCACCGAGATGTACCTCAAGGCGGTGTTTGCGATCCAGCAGAGCGCACCGCCTCCGACGGTCTCGAAGGTCGCGGAGTTCATGGGCGTCTCCGTGCCGTCGGCGTCCGAGATGCTCAAGCGGCTGGAGCAGCAGAGGTTCGTTCGCCCCACCGAAGAGGGCGTGGCCCTGACGCCCGAGGGCTACGACGTCGCCGTGCGCGTCGTGCGCCGCCTGCGCCTGGCCGAACGCCTGCTCACCGACGTCCTCGGGCTTGCTCTGGACAGGGTGTACGACGAGGCGTGCAAGATGGAGCACGTCATCAGCCCGGAGGTGGAAGCACGCCTGGAGGCCGTCCTGGGTTCGCCCACCCACTGCCCCCACGGCCAGCCGATCCCGTGCCGCGACGGCCGCATCGACTCGCTTCCCGAGGCGAGCCTCGCCGATCTGCGCGCGGGGGAGCGCGGCAGGGTCCGCAGCATCCCGGAAGAGAACGCCGAACTCGTGCGCTACCTCGGCTCGCTCGGCCTGGTGCCCGGTGCCGAACTGCTCGTCGAGGAGGTGGCACCCTTCAACGGGCCCATCTTCTTCCAGACGAACGGCCACCGCAGGGCCATCGGCCCGGAGGCGGCCTCCCGTGTCCGCGTGAGTCGGCTCTGAGCTCGTACCCGCACCGCCGGCTCCCGAATCACACCATAGGTCAGGAGTCCCGGACCCTGCCGGCCGATCCTACCCCTATAGGTTAGGATTGACTAACCAGAGATGGCGCCCATATCCTAAAAATAAGTTGACCTAGATAGTCAACTTTTGACTCTACGGGGAGGTGCCCGTCCCATGCGAACCCGTTGGCTGGTGGTCTGCGCCGTCCTGTGGCTCGTCTTCGTTCCGATGTCCTCTCCCGTCGTCGCCCAGACCGGTCGGCTCAACATCTACTCCGCGCGGCACTACGACACCGACCAGGCCCTGTGGGACGGCTTCACCGCTCACACCGGAATCCGCGTCAACGTCATCCAGGGTGATGCCGACCAGCTGATCGAGCGCATCCGAGCGGAGGGGCGCAATAGCCCCGCGGACGTGCTCATCACGGTCGACGCGGGTCGGTTGTGGAGGGCCCAGCAGGCCGAGCTGTTCCAGCGCGTCGCCTCGCCGCTGCTCAACCAGCGGGTCCCGGCCAGCCTGCGCGACCCGGAGGGCTACTGGTTCGGGTTCTCCAAGCGTGTGCGCGTGATCGCCTACGCTCGCGACCGTGTAAGGCCTGCCGACCTGTCCACCTACGAGGACCTGGCGCATCCGCGCTGGCGAGGCAAGCTGCTGGTGCGCTCCTCCAGCCACGTCTACAATCAGTCGCTGGTCGGCGCGATGATCGAGCGCATCGGCGCGCAGGCCACCGAGCAGTGGGTCCGCGGACTGGTGGCGAACTTCGCGAGGCCGCCGCAGGGAGGCGACACCGACCAGATCAAGGGGATCGCGGCAGGCGAAGGCGACGTCGCCATCGTCAACCACTACTATTACGTGCGGCTGGTGAACTCCCACAGCGCATCCGACCGCGCCGTCGCCCAGAAGGTGGGCATCTTCTTCCCCAACCAGGGACCAGGCGAGCGCGGGGTCCACGTCAACATCAGCGGTGCAGGCGTAGTGGCCACCGCGCCGAACCGCCAGGCAGCGGTGACCTTCCTCGAGTACCTCGCATCGGAGCGGGCCCAGGCGATCTTCGCCCGCGGCAACTACGAGTACCCGATCCTGGACGGGGTACCCAGCCCCGTGGCTGGCCTCGGCCTGGGTGCGTTCTTGGAGGACTCGCTGAATGCGCGCGCGTATGCCGCCAACAGTGCGCGCGCCCTGCAGATCATGATCGCGGCCGGCTGGCGCTGAAGCGGTCGTGAGACCCTCTCCTCGGGGAGGGGGGCACGGGAGCGGTTGTGGGCATCCCTGCGTGGACGGAGGCCGTGCGACGTCTCCCACCTCCCCCGCGGCTCGACGCGGCGGGAACGTCGCTGCACTGGATTCTGCCCGCCGCGGCCGCCGCGGTGGCCGTCGTCCTGTCGCTGCCGGTCGTCGCGGTCATGGCCAGTCTGCTGGTGCCGGCGGACCGGATCTGGGTCGAGTTCGCGGCGCTGGTGCTGCCGCGCTACGTCGTCCACACCGTGTGGCTCGTGCTGGGCGTGTGCACCGGCTCACTCGTCATCGGCGTGGGAACCGCCTGGCTGGTCACGATGTGTCGTTTCCCCGGACGACGCGTGTGCGAGTGGCTGCTGCTGTTGCCGATGGCGGTCCCCGCCTACCTGCTGGCGTACACCTACGCGGATCTGCTTCAGTTCGCCGGACCGGTCCAGAGCGCGCTGCGCGAGTGGTTCGGTTGGAGCCGGGGCGACTACTGGTTCCCCCAGATCCGATCGTTGGGCGGCGCGGTCGCCGTCATGACCTTCGCCCTGTATCCCTACGTATACATGCTTGCGCGTGCGGCGTTCTTGGAGCAATCGGTCGCCGTGCTGGAGGTGAGCCGCACGCTCGGGCACGGCCCGTGGAGCACGTTCTTCCGGGTGGCGCTGCCGCTGGCGCGGCCCGGCATCGCTGCGGGGGTCGCTCTGGCGGCGATGGAGGTGCTGGCGGACTTCGGGACCGTCAAGCATTTCGAGGTCGACACCTTTGCGACCGGCATCTACCTCACGTGGTTCAGCCTGGGCTCGCCGGTCGGAGCCGCCAAACTCGCCGCGCTGTTGATGGTGTTCGTGTTCGCCGTCCTCGGCGTGGAGCGGCTGTCACGCGGACAGCGCCGATTCCACCACGTTTCGGTCGGTACCCACGATCTGCCGGCCTACCGACTGGCAGGCGTGCGCGCCACGGGGGCGTTGGTCGCCTGCGCGCTTCCGCCCGCGGTCGGATTCCTGCTGCCCGCCGGCGTGCTGATGCACCTGTCGTGGGTCGCCGGCGACCCCCTGTTCGGGGCCACGTTCGTACGCCTCGCCACCAACACCTTCACGCTCGCCGCGCTGGCGGCTGCGCTGGCCGTGGTCGTCGCCGGCGTCGTCGCCTACGGGGTGCGCTTGGCCCCCACGCGGCTGATGCGGTTGGCTGCGCGCATCGCGACGCTCGGGTATGCCGTACCCGGCGCGGTGATCGCGGTGGGCGTTTTGATCCCGTTCGGCTGGTTGGACAACACCGTGGACGCGTGGGCGCGCCAAACGTTCGGCCGCTCGACCGGGTTGCTCCTCAGCGGGACGGCGTTCACGCTCGTCTACGCCTACCTCGTCCGGTTCCTTGCGGTCTCGGTGAACACGGTGGAGGCGGGACTGCTGCGCATCCGTCCGAGCATGGACAGTGCGGCGCGCACGCTGGGGCACGGCCCGGGCAGCACCCTGCTGCGCGTGCACGCGCCGATGATGCGTGGCACGCTGCTGGTCGCCGGTCTATTGGTCTTCGTGGACGCGTTGAAGGAACTGCCCGCGACGCTGATCCTGCGCCCCTTCAACTTCGACACCTTGGCCATCCGCGTCTACCAGCTCGCCGGCGACGAGCGGTTGGCGCAGGCCTCGACCGCGGCGCTGGCGATCGTCGTGGTGGGGATCATCCCGGTGATCCTGCTCAGTCGGGCGATCTCCCGCTCGCGCCCTGTGCGCGAAGCGAGCCTCTAGGACGTCCACCGCGCATCAGTACGGAGCCCTTGCGGCCGGCCCGTAGGATTGACACCAAATGCTCATTAGCATAACCTAAAGTCGATCTGGAGTCGGCCGCTCAACTTTTCTGGAGGCCCACAGGTTGGTCGGAAACTCAGCCAAGCGGCCCGTCTTCGCGTTCGCCCTGCGCGCCGTTCAGCCTCCTCAACCTTCCACGCCCTCCCAGACCGGATCGTTCGTGTCGGCAGAAGCTCCCCGCGCCCAGGTGCGCCTGCGCGGCGTCACCAAGCGCTACGGGGACGTCGAAGCGGTGCACGACCTGACGCTGGATGTCGGGGGCGGAGAGATCCTCGTGCTCCTCGGGCCCAGCGGCTGCGGAAAGACCACCGTGCTGCGGCTGATCGCCGGCCTGGAGGTGCCCGACGTCGGCGAGATCGAGATCGCGGGCCGCACGGTCGCGGGCCGACGCTGGGTGCCTCCGGAGGTGCGCGGCGTCGGCATGGTCTTCCAGGACTACGCATTGTTCCCCCACCTCAACGTCGCAGACAACGTGGCGTTCGGCTTGCGCCGCTGGAGTCGTGCGCACCGCATCCGACGCGTCGAAGAGGTCTTGGCCCTCGTCGGGCTGGATCGGCTGGCGGGGCGCTTCCCGCACGAACTGTCCGGAGGTGAGCAGCAGCGCGTCGCTCTGGCGAGGGCGCTGGCCCCCGGCCCGCAGGTCCTGCTGCTCGACGAACCGCTCAGCAACCTGGATGCGGAGTTGCGCGCCGGCATGCGCGCCGAACTGCGCCGGGTCCTCAAGGCCGCGGGGACGACGGCGATCCTCGTGACGCACGATCAGGAGGAGGCGTTCGCGATCGCCGATCGAATCGGCGTCCTCAGCCGCGGCCGGCTGTGGCAGGTGGGCTCGCCCGAGGAGATCTATCACGCGCCGGCCTGCCGGTTCGTCGCCGATTTCGTGGGCGAGGCGGGGTTTGTGCAGGGATACGTGGCGGACCATCGGGTGGTCACCGAGCTGGGCGACTTCCACTGTCTGGATCTCCCCCAGGGCATGCGCGTCGAGGTGATGCTGCGCCCGTCGGACCTGCGCCTGCACGTCGCCGATGACGGCCCGGGCGTCGTGGTCTCCCGCTACTTCCGCGGCTCCGAGAACGCCTACGACGTGCGGCTGCCGTCCGGCGCGGTCCTCCGCTGCCGCCAGACGGGTGTGCGGCCACTTCCCCCCGGCACACGCGTGCGCATCGAACCGGTCTGCGAGCACCCGATCGTCTTCCCGGCAGACGGCAGCCCGGAGATCGGACGGTGAGCGCGTAGACGGGTCGGGCCCGCCGGCCGCCGCACGCGATGACGACCGAAGAGATCATGCAGGTAGCACTGGACCTGGCCGGGTTCGCCCGCATCCCGGAGGACTCGGCGATCTACGTCCGCGGCGACCGGATCCGGCGCGTGCTGTTCGGCATCGACGTCGGTCCCGCCGAGCTGCTGCTGGCACGGCAGCTCGGTTTCGACTGTGTCGTCGCGCACCATCCGGTTAACGCCACGCCCGATGCGTGGAAGGTCTACCTGCGCCACGTCGAGTTCATGGTGGCCGCGGGGGTTCCGGAAGACGCCGCGCTGGCGGCTGTGGCCGATCGCGTCGACGCCTATCGTGTGCGCGCCCACGTGTGGAACTACGATCACGTGCCGTCCGTCGCGCGCCTGCTCGGCATCCCCTTCCTCAACGTCCACGCTCCGCTCGACGAGGTTGGCCGCCGTCGGATGATCGAGGTCGTCCGCCATGTCCAATCCGAGGACCCGCACGCCACGGTCGGGGACCTCGCCCGCGCCCTGGGGCGTCTCCCGGAGATCACCAACGCGCAGACCGCGGTCGAGGTGCGTCTGGGATCGGCGGACAGCGTCGCGGGCAACGTCGTCGTCGCCCACGGTGCGCTGACGAATGGAGGCTACGACGTCGCGAGCACCTGCTTTGCACACGGTGTTGACACCGTAGTCTACATCCACATCGACTACGCCGAGCTGCAGCGCCTGCGCCGGGACGGGCGCGGCAACCTCATCGTCACCGGCCACATCGCCAGCGACTCCCTCGGGTTCACGCCCTTCCTGCAGGCGCTGCGGGCCCGCGGGCTGGAGGTCACCACCTTCAGCGGCGTGATCGCCCCCTGACGATCTGTTTGCCCTTCGACCCGCGGCAGGCGGGTCTCCTCCGGCCGGGAGGGCTAGAATGAGACGAGACGGCCTCCAACGCGGGCGCCGGGGGAGCGTGGTGCGCATGGCGCGACGCAGCGTCTGGCGGTTGGATCTTCCTGGGACGGCGGACTACCGCGAAACCTGGGATCTGCAGCGCCGGCTGGTAATGGCCCGGCAGCGCGGCGAGGTCCCCGACGTCCTGCTGCTGGTGGAGCACCCACCCGTGATCACTTGCGGCCGCGCGACCCGCCCCGAGCACCTGCCGGTCCCGCGCGAGACGCTGCGGCGGCAGGGATTCCAAGTGTTCGACGTCGAGCGGGGTGGCAGCGTCACCTATCACGGCCCGGGACAGCTCGTCGGTTACCCGATCGTCGACCTGCGCGCCTACGACGAGAACGTCGTCGGATACGTCCGGATGCTGGAGCGGACCATCGTCCAGTGCCTGGCCGCCTTCGGCATCGAAGGCGCAACGCGGCCGGGGTTTACGGGGGTGTGGGTCGGACAGAAGAAGATCGCCGCGATCGGCGTCGCGGTCAAGAGGCGCGTCACCATGCACGGGTTTGCGCTGAACGTGAACACGAACCTCGCGCACTTCGACGTGATCAATCCCTGCGGGATCGCCTACGTGCCGACTTCGATGGAGAGGCTTCTGGGCTTTCCCCAGGACCTCGGCATCGTACGGGACGCGTACGGCCGCGCATTCGAAGACGTCTTCCAGGTGGCTCTCTGCGCGACGGCCCTGGAGGAACTCCCCTCCGCAGCCGCCTCCGTCTAGTCGACTTCGGGTCGCAGGGGACCCGACGGGGGTCGCCCTGGCGCTCTGACCCGTAAGCAGACGGACGATGCGGGTCGCCCCGTGATAGACTGCTGCCGAGATGAGCCGCCGCCACCGCTTTGAGACGCGCGCGATCCACGACGGCCAGGAGCCGGAGCCGGTCACCGGTGCCGTGACGGTCCCCATCTTCGCGACCAGCACGTTCCGCCAGCGGGCGCCCGCCGAGCACACGGGCTACGAGTACGCCCGCACCGCAAACCCGACCCGGACCGCACTGGAGACCGCCCTCGCCTCGTTGGAGGAGGCGCGCCACGGCCTGGCCTTCGCATCCGGGATGGCGGCCATCACGACCGTCGCCTACCTGCTGGATCCGGGTGATCACGTGCTGCTGCCCGACGACGTGTACGGCGGTACGTTTCGCCTGTTCGTTCGGGTGCTGCGGCGGTACGGCATCGACTGCGACTTCGTGCCGATGACGGACCTGGATGCGACCGAGCGGGCGTTCCGCCCCAAAACCAAGATGGTCGTGATCGAGACCCCCACCAATCCCTACCTCAAGATCCTCGACATCGCGGCGCTGTCCGAGATGGCGCGCCGTCGCGGCGCACGCACGGTCGTGGACAACACCTTCGCGTCTCCGTACCTCCAGCAGCCGCTGCGATTGGGCGCCGACGTCGTCGTGCACTCCACGACGAAGTACCTGGGGGGTCACTCCGACGTCGTCGGGGGGGCCGTCGTCACCGACGACGATCGGATCGCCCAGAGCCTGCGGTTCCACCAGAACGCTGTCGGGGCCGTGCCCGGGCCGTTTGACTGCTGGCTGGTCCTGCGGGGCATCCGCACCCTGGCCGCACGGATGGAACAGCACCAGCGCAACGCCGCGCGCGTCGCGAACTTCCTCGTCGAGCACCCGCGCGTCGAGCGCGTGCACTATCCGGGGCTGCCCGACCACCCGGGCCACGCGCTGGCCGCGCGCCAGATGCGCGGGTTCGGCGGGATGGTGTCGTTCGTCGTGCGAGGGGGCGAGGAGGCCGCGCGGCGCGTGGCGTCGCGCACGAGGCTGTTTTTGCTGGCCGAAAGCCTCGGGGGCGTGGAGAGCCTGCTGGACCACCCGGCGAGCATGACCCACGCGTCGCTGAGCGGATCCCCGCTGCAGGTCGACCCCGGACTGATCCGCCTGTCGGTGGGCATCGAACACCCCGACGACCTCGTGGAGGACCTGGCACAAGCCCTAAAGTGACCGAGCGGAGGTCGAAGATGGCAACCGTATACCTCCCGACGCCCTTGCGACGCCTGACCCAAGGCCAGGCGAGGGTGGAAGTGCCTGCGGGGACCGTCGACGACGTAGTGGCGGCCCTGGACCGGCAGTTCCCCGGCCTGCGCGCGCAGCTGTGCGACGAAACCGGTGAGATCAAGTCGTTCATCAACGTCTTCGTCAACGGCAACGAGATCCGCACCCTACAGGGGCGCGAGACACAAGTCGCCGAAGGCGACGAGGTCTCGATCATCCCGGCGATGGCGGGCGGGGCTCGGCGGCCGCCGGTCGGGGTGCTGCCATGAGCGTCTCACCACCGCAACTCCTGCACGAGCAGATCTACGACTCGATCCTCGACGTCGTCGGGAACACGCCCCTGGTGCGGCTGCACCGCGTCACGCACGGGATCCGCGCCGACGTCGTCGCCAAGTGTGAGTTTCTGAACCCAGGCGGCTCGGTGAAGGACCGGATCGGGATCGCGATCGTCGAGCAGGCCGAACGGACCGGTCGGCTCCAACCCGGTGGGGTGGTCGTCGAGGCCACCTCGGGGAACACGGGGGTCGGGCTGGCCATCGCGGCCGCGCTGCGCGGTTACCGCACGATCTTCGTGATGCCCGACAAGATGAGCCAGGAGAAGATCCAGCTGCTGCGGGCGTTCGGTGCGCGGGTCGTCATCACGCCGACCGCCGTGGCACCCGACGATCCACGCTCGTACTACAGCGTCAGCCGTCGCCTGGCCCAAGAAACCCCCAACGCCTTCTACGCCGACCAGTACCACAATCCAGCCAACCCGCGTGCCCACTACGAGACCACCGGGCCGGAGATCTGGCAGCAGAGCGGTGGGCGCGTGGACGTCGTCGTGATCGGCATGGGGACTGGCGGGACGATCACAGGGGTCGGACGCTACCTGAAGGAGCGCAACCCGTCGGTCAAAGTCATCGGCGTCGATCCCGTCGGGTCGCTGTACACTGAATATTTCCGCACCGGCCGGCTCGGCCAAGCCCACACGTACAAGGTCGAGGGGATCGGCGAGGACTTCCTGCCGGGGACGATGGACTTCTCCGTCGTCGACGAGGTCGTCCAGGTCACCGACCGTGAGTCGTTCCTGATGACGCGCCGGCTGGTGCGCGAGGAGGGTCTGTTCTGCGGGGGGAGCAGCGGGTCGGCGATGGCGGGAGCGCTGCGCTATTTGCGCTCGCTGCCGGACCACGGCGAGGGCAAGCGCGTCGTGGTGGTCCTCCCGGACTCCGGATCCCGCTACCTCTCGAAGGTTTTCTCCGATGAGTGGATGCGGGAGAATGGCTTCCTTGCGTCCCAGGTGGGAACGGTAGAGGACCTGCTGCGCACCAAGGGCGGGGAGTTGATCTGCGCCGAACCTACCGACACGATCGCCTCGGTGATCGCGAAGATGAAGCAGCGCGACGTCTCCCAGTTGCCCGTGCTCGAAGGCGGCCGGCTCGTGGGGATGATCAGTGAGGTGGACCTGCTGAATGCGCTGCTCGAAGGCGCCTACGGGCCCAACGACGCCATCCGTCCGGTCACCGATCCGGCCGCGGTGACGGTGCCGCCGGACACCGCGATCGAGGACCTGGCCGAGCTGTTCCTGACGACGAACGCCGTCATCGTGACCGAGGGCGGGGCCGTGCGCGGCATCGTCACCAAGATCGACGTCATCGACTTCCTCAGCCAGCGGGTGGTGCCTTGACGGGCGCAGTCCCCGATCTGCGGTTCGTGCCGGTTGGCCGGGTGCTGCTGCACGAGGAGTGCGACCCCGAGCGTGTCGAACGCCTCGCCCGCCGCCTGCAATGGGAAGGAGTGCTCAAGAACCCTCCCGTGGCCGCGCTGACTGACGAGGGGCGTGCGGTGGTCCTCGACGGCGCGAACCGCACCTCGGCGCTGATCGCCCTGGGGGTGCCCCACGTCCTCGTGCAGGTTGTCGAGTACGAGGATCCCGCCGTCTGTCTGTCTACGTGGCGTCACCTCCTCACCGAACCGCTGCCGGACGCCGCCCGCCGTTTCGAGGACGCGCTGGGCATGCCGCTGGCGTGGACCACTCCGGAAGCTGCGGCCGATCGGCTGGACAAGCGCGACATCCTGGCCTACGTCGCGATCGGAGGGCGCGCGCTGGAGGTGCCCCGCGCTGCGACTTTGGAGCAGGACGCCGACAGGCTCGCCCGTCTGGTCGGCGTCTACCGCGGTGTCGCGCGCATCCACCGCGTGACCGCAGCCGACCCGCAAGCGCTCGCTGCCGAGTACGGCTCCGTGGGGTTGCTCGTCGCCTTCCCGCCGTTCGACAAGACGGAGATCATTCGCATCGCGCAGGACAATGCGAAGCTGCCGACGGGTATCACCCGGCACGTGATCCCCGGCCGCGCGCTGCGGGTGAACCTGCCGCTGGGACGGCTGACCGACCCGGAACCGGCGGAGGCCAAGACGGCGTGGATGCACGGCTGGATCGGTGCCCAGCTCCTCGAGGGCCGGGTCCGCTACTACGCGGAGCCCACGTTCCTGTTCGACGAGTGAGAATCCGCGGCGCGGACCGGAGGCCGCGCGAGCCCGACGATCCCTATGGCGTACCGCTTCGAACTCCGCAGACCGCCGATCGGCGAGGAGATCCTGCATCGGATCGGCAACACGCCGTTGCTGCGCCTGCGTCGGCTGAAGCAAGGCCTGCCGGAAGCCGTCGAGGTCTACGTGAAGGCCGAGTGGTTCAACCCAGGCGGCTCGGTCAAGGACAGGCCGGTACTGCGGATGATCGAGGACGCCGAGCGCGACGGCCGGCTGACGCCGGACAAGGTCCTCCTCGACTCGACATCAGGCAACGCCGGCATCGCCTATGCGATGATCGGGGCGGCCCGCGGCTACCGTGTGACCCTGGTGATGCCGGCGAACGCGAGCGAGGAGCGCAAGCGGATCATCCGCGCCTACGGCGCGGAAATCGTCTGTTCCGACCCGCTGGAAGGATCCGACGGGGCGATCCTCCTGGCGCGCGAGATCCACGCGCGGGATCCCGACCGGTACTTCAAGCCGGACCAGTACAACAACCCGTCGAACTGGCGGGCCCACTACGACACCACCGGCCCGGAGATCATCGCGCAGACCGAGGGCCGCATCACGCACTTCGTCGCCACGCTGGGCACGACCGGTACCGTGGTCGGGGTCGGCCGCAGGCTGCGGGAGTTCTCGGACGCCGTCGAGGTGATCGCGGTCGAGCCCGACGATCCCCTGCACGGCATCGAGGGACTCAAACACATCGCGACGTCGATCCGGCCCGGCATCTACGACCCGTCGGTCCACCACCGCAAGGTCGGTGTGGACACGGAGTCGGCGTACCGGATGGCGCGCACGCTCGCGAGGCAGGAGGGGCTGTTCGTCGGCCCCTCGACCGGCGCCGCCGTCGAGGTCGCGCTGCGCGTGGCACGCGAGATCCCCTCGGGGGTGATCGTAGCCCTCGCCCCCGACGGCGGGGACAGGTACCTCAGCACCGCGCTGTGGAGGGACGTCACCTGACGGCGTGATGGGCTCGGGCGGGCTGGCTCCCTGACCCCGAGGGCGGCCCCCGGTCTGCTATGCTGGAGGGGAGAAGGGGGATGCTGACGCTGACCTCCCGGCAGGTGGTGGAGATGGTGGCGCACGCCCGGCAGGAGGCGCCCAACGAGTGCTGTGGCCTGCTGTTCGGTCGCGAGGGGCGGGTCGAGCGCGTCTTCCGCGGCACCAACGTCGACCGCAGCCCCCTCACCTACCGAATGGATCCTCGGGAGCTGCTGGAGATCCCCCGCATGGAAGCTCAGGGCCTGAACCTGGTGGGCATCTACCACTCGCACCCCGCCTCCCCCGCGGTGCCGTCCCGGACCGACGTCGCGCGTGCCTACTACCCGGATGTGGCCTACGTCATCGTTTCGCTGGCCGCTGCCGAGCCCGACGTCCGTGCCTACCGCATCGCCGACGGCCGGGTGGAGGACGTGGAACTGGTGATCCGATGAGAATCTCCACGCGCGCCGAGTACGGCATCCGGGCCCTCATCGATCTGGCCATGTTCGGCCACCGCGGACCCGTCCAGACGCGCGACATCGGGCGCCGCCAGGGTCTGCCCGAGCCTTATCTCAACCAGCTGCTGGGCACCCTCCGCCGGGCCGGATTCGTGGTCAGCAAGCGCGGCCCGCACGGCGGCCACCTCCTCGCCCGACCCGCCGAGGCGATCCGGCTCGACGAGGTCTTCCTGGTGCTCGAGGGCACGACGTCGCCGTGGGAGTGCGTGGACACCGACGATCCCAACTGCATCTACGCACCCGGCTGCGGGTTGCGGCCGCTTTGGTTGCGGATCAAGGAAGCCACCGACCAGGTGCTGCGCAGCACCACGCTGGCCGACCTGCTGCCCGAACATCCGCTGTCGATGCCGCGCACGCCCGACCGCACCGTTGCTCCGCGCGCCTGAAGCCCCGGGCTGCCCCGTCCGGTCTGTGCACCCGATCGGGGGTGACGGGGGATGCTATAATGGAAGCGAAAAACAGGGATCGCACCTCCGGAACAGGGTTTTCCTGGGACGCGGGTCGTGCCCGACCGAGTGGGCGCGGGGTGAAGCCCCCAAACGATGCGATGACCAGGAGGGCCCTGTTCCCTTTCGGCACGGTCGGCCTCCGGGTTGGGGGCAGATCGGCGCTGCGAGGCGGGAATGGACTGCGAGGAAGCGGCGTTGACCACCAAACAGGAGCGGCACGTGAGGAACGGGCTGGCTGAGACCCGGCACGCGAGCGACGTGCGGGCACGGTTCGAGGCGATCGTCTCGGAGCACCTCGATGCGCTGTACGGCGCGGCGCTCCGGCTGACGCGGAACCGGGCGGACGCAGAAGACCTCCTCCAGGAGACGCTGTTGAAGGCGTGGCGCTCGTTCCACACGTTCGAAGAGGGCACCAACGCGCGGGCCTGGCTGTTCCGGATCCTGATGAACGCCCACATCGACCGCTACCGCAAGACGACGCGGGAGCCCGAAACCACCGACGTCGAGGACATCGGGGACTTCTACCTGTACTCCAAGGTCCAGGAGTCCCAGCAGATGCGCTTGGTGGGCGACCCCGAGAAGCTGCTGGACAACGTGATGGAGCAGGAAGTCCGCGAGGCGCTGGAGTCGCTGCCCGAACACTTCCGGGGAGCAGTGATCCTGGCCGACCTACAAGGGTTCTCCTACAAGGAGATCGCCGACATCCTCGGCGTTCCGGTCGGAACCGTGATGTCGCGCCTGTTCCGCGGGCGCCGGCTTTTGCAGCGCAAGCTGTGGGACTACGTGCGCGACCACCACCGTGTCAGCACAGCGAGGGGCGAGGCCGTTGGACTGTAAGGAGTTCGAAGCCCAGCTGTGGGCCTTCCTCGACGGCGAGCTCGACGACGGCGTGTGCGCCGAGTTGCGCTCCCACCTCGATGTGTGTCCGGAGTGCCTGGGCCACTACCGCTTCGAAGGTGCCCTCAAGCGGCTCCTGCAGCGCTGCTGCTGCGAACCCGCCCCCGAACTCGTACGCCGCCGCCTCATCCGTCTGGTCGCCCGGCTTTCGGAGTAGTCCCCCCGGTCCACGGTCCCTCTGCTACGCTATCTGCGTGCTCCGCGCCGCGATCGACATCGGCACCCACTCCGTGCGTCTGCTCGTCGCGGAGATCACCGGAGGCCGCGTCGTGCCGGTGCTCCGGCGCATGGAGATCACCCGCCTGGGCGAGGGTCTGGACGACGCGCTCATCCTCGCCCCGCAGGCGATCGGACGCACCGTGCGGGCGGTGCGGGAGTTTTTCGATCAGGCGCGCGCGGCCGGGGCGAGGCGGGTCGTCGTCTTCGGCACGAGCGCCGTCCGCGAGGCGCGCAACCGTGCCACGCTAGAGCGTGACCTCAGCCCCATCTGCCTGAGGGTCCTCACCGGTACCCAGGAAGCCGATCTGGCCTTCCGGGGCGTGGTCGCCGGACTGGACGGTCTGCCGCAACCGGCGCTCGTGGTGGACGTCGGCGGCGGCAGCACCGAACTCGTCCTTGGAACGCGTGAGGCCGTCCGCTCGCGCGTCAGCCTCCCGCTGGGGGCGGTGCGTCTGACCGAGCGGTTCTGCCGCAGCGATCCGGTGGCGGACGTGGAGGCCGAGGCGCTGTGCCGGACCGTGTCGGCGGCGCTGCGCCCGCACCGCTCGACGTTCGCCGGTGCCGCCCAGGCGGTCGGGGTCGGCGGCACGGTAACGTCGCTGGCGGCGATCGATCAGGGTCTGGATCCTTACGATCCACAGCGCGTCCACGGATACCGCATCCCCGCAAGCCGTCTCGCGTCGATCGCGCGCGGACTGTGTGCGATGCCGCTGGCGCTGCGGCGCCGACTGCCCGGTCTGCAGCCGCAACGGGCGGAGGTCATCTGTGCGGGTGCGCTCATCGTGCAGACCGTGCTTGAGGAGATCGGCCTGCCCGACATCGTCGCCAGCGAAGCCGATCTGCTCTGGGGGGCGCTGCTGGAGTTGTGATCGGCGGCTTTGATGCCCGTGCGGGCTGTCGTGTTAGGATGAGGATATGGAGACGGACCGAGTAAGCTCGGCGCGCGCTCTGCGCGGTCGGCGACCGGCCCAGGACCGTTTGCTGGCACCCCGAGGGCTGATCCGGTTCACCGTCCTCCGGCTGCTGTTCGACGAGCCGATGTCCGGGTCGGAGGTCGTCTCGGAGATCGAAGCCCGCACGCGCGGTGTGTGGAGGCCCAGCCCCGGGTCGATCTACCCGCTGTTGGAGTGGATGGTTAGACGGGGCTACATCCGCATGCGCGAAGCGCGCGCCGGGCTGAAGCGCTACGAGCTGACCGATTACGGCAGGGAGGCACTGCGTGAACAGACCGAGACGTTGCTCGGCCGCCTGCCCTGGGTCGACCTGCTGCTGTCGTTTTCGCCCGCGTTCGTGGAGGGCCAACAGGAGGTCGCCGAGCTGTGGGAGGGTCTGAGGCACGTCCTCGCGCAGGTGAACGACCTGGTGGACCGCCTGCGTGCCACGCAGGACGGCGCCGCCGCTGCGGCGGCACGCTCGGAACTCGAGGCCCTGGCGATGCGTCTCCGGGAGTTGGCCACGAGACTCGACGCTGCCGTGTCCCGGTGACCGCCACCACCCCTCAAGATCCCGCCTGAGATCGCCATGCGCCTGCGCCGTCTCGGCTTCGTTGTGGTGGTCCTGGCCGCCGTCGTCGGCCTGCTGTGGTCCCTGGGCATCGGCTTCCCTGGCGCGCCGGAGGAAATCGACGCGGCCCGCGTGCGCCGCGGCGACCTGGAGATTGCACTGCCGGTGACCGGGACCTTCGAGACGCGATCGGTCGAGCTGTCCTTCGAGATCCCCGGCAGGTTGGCAGCCGTCTACGTCCGCGAGGGCCAGGCGCTGCGCGCCGGCCAGGTGGTCGCGGCCATTGACGACCGCGAGGTCGTGGCGGCTGCCGAGCAGGCCGAGGCGGCAGCGCGGGCGGCGGCGAGTGAAGCACAGAGGGCGCAGACGCAGGTACAGGCGGCGACAGCGGAAGCCGAGCGCACCCGCGCCGCGGTCGAATCCGCGCGTCAGCAATCCCGGCAGGCCGAAGCCGCGTGGCGGGCCGCGCAGGCGAATCTCGCCCAGGTCCAGGCGGGCGCGCGGCCGGCCGAACTGCAGCAGGCGCAAGCGGCCCTGGACGCTGCCCGGGCGGGTCTGGAGCAGGCCGGGCGCAACTTCGATGCCCAGGAACGGTTGTACCGCGAAGGCGCCATCAGCAGCGCCCAGCTCGACTTGGCGCGTACGCAGCTGGAGACCGCCGAAGCCCAGTACCGGCAGGCCGCCGCACAGCTGGAGGCTCTGCGCGCTGGCGCCCGTCCGGAGGCGGTGGCCGCTGCGCGCGAACAGGTGCGCCAGGCCGAAGCGGCCTGGCAGGCCTCGCTGGCCAACGTCCGGCAGGTCGAGGCCGCCTGGCGTTCGTCCCTGGTCGGCGTGCAGCAGGCCCGCACCGTGGCGCTGTCCGCGGCGGCCAACGCCCAACAGGCGGCGGCGGCCGCGCGTGCCGCCCGCGCCCGCGCCGCCCGCGCCCGTCTGGCGGCGCCGTTCGACGGTGTGGTGACGAGGGTGTATCTCAACGTGGGGATGGCGGTCGGCCCGGGGGTGCCGGTGGTGTCGTTCGCCGAACCGGGCGGTTGGGTGAGTGCGGAGGTCGACGAGGCCGACATCGGAAGGGTGAGCGTCGGCATGCCGGCGCGCGTGACCGCCGACGCCTATCCCGGCCGCATCTTCACCGGTCGCGTCACACGGATCGGCCGGCAGGTGGAGGTTCGCCTGGGCAGCCGCGTCGTGCGCGTCCGCGTGGACCTCGACGGGCCGGCGGGCATGCGCGTCGGGACGAGCGTCGACATCGACCTGATCCTGCGTACCGTGCGCGACGCCGTCCTCGTCCCGGTCGAAGCCGTGGTCGCGGCGGCAGACGGCGGGCCGCACGTGTACGTCGTCGCCGGTGCCGTGCTGCGCCGGCGAGATGTCCGCACCGGGGAGAGCAACGACTTCGACACCGTCGTCGTCGGCGGCCTGCGGGAGGGCGAAATCGTCGCGCTGGCCGATCCCTCCCTGCTACGCGAGGGGCTGCGGGTACGGGTGCGGTCTGTCCGATGAGCGCGGACGGTTCGGCGTCGCCACGGCGTCCTGCGGTCGTCTGGCTGCGGGACATCACAAAGACCTACCTTCTCGGGAAGGTAGAGGTGCACGCGCTGCGCGGCGTCAGCCTCGAGATCGCTCCGGGAGAGCTGGTGGCGATCATGGGACCCTCGGGGTCGGGCAAGTCGACCCTGATGAACATCATCGGCTGCCTCGACCGCCCGACGTCCGGAACCTATCTGTTGGACGGCCAGGACGTCAGCCGGATGAGCGATGACGCACTCGCGGAGGTGCGCAACCGCCGCATCGGATTCGTGTTTCAGACGTTCAACCTCATGCCGCGGCTCAGCGCGCTGAAGAACGTCGAAGTGCCGATGCTGTACGCGGAACTGTCGCGCTACGAACGTCGCATGCGCGCGGTCCGCGCGCTCGAACGCGTGGGTCTTGGCGACCGGCTCCACCATACGCCCGCCGAGCTGTCGGGCGGGCAGCAGCAGCGGGTGGCGATCGCCCGCGCGCTGGTGAACGAGCCGAGGGTCGTGCTGGCCGACGAGCCCACCGGAAACCTAGACAGCCGGTCCGGGGAGGAAGTGCTCGCGCTGTTCCAGGCGCTCAACGCGTCCGGGGTGACCATCGCGATGGTCACCCACGATCGCGACGTCGCCGAGCACACCCGCCGGATCCTCTTTTTGCGTGATGGCCGGCTTGTGCGTGACGAGCCGGTGCCCTCACCGCGCGTCGCCGAGCGCGAACTGGAAGCCATCGGCGAGTAGTGAACCGCACACGCCAACGGGTCGCCGAAGATGGACCTCCTGGAATCGTTCCTCGTCTCGATCGAGGCGCTACGCGCCAACAAACTGCGGTCGTTCCTCACCACGCTCGGGGTGATCATCGGCGTCGCCGCGGTCATCACGCTCGTGTCGGTGGGGCAGACCGCGCGCAAGAGCGTGGTCGGCGAGTTCGCGAGCCTCGGGCCGGACCTGCTGTGGGTACTCCCCGGCAAGGCGAGGGAAGGCGAACAGTTTGCGACCCAGGAAGGGAGGTTCACGCTCACGTTCGACGATGCCCAGGCGATCGCGCAGCAGGCAAGGGCGGTGGCCGGTGTGGCGCCTTGGCTGCAGACGTCGGTCGAGGTCTCCGCCACCGGCCGCAAGCGCGTGACGACCGTCGTCGGCACGACCGCGGGCTACTTGACGATCCGCGGGCTGCGCCTTGAGATCGGCCGCTACCTGCAAGAGGCCGACATGCAGCGCCGCAAGCGGGTCGCCGTCGTCGGCGCCACCGTCGCCCAGGCGCTCTTCCCCAACGCGCGCCTGGCCGTGGGCCGGCGGGTCGTGATCAACGGTCGCGCGTTCGAAGTCGTCGGCGTGCTCCGCCCGGAAGGGCAGGTCCTGGGCGTGGACCTCGACGATCGGATCTACATCCCCTTCAGCACGTCGCAGCAGCTGTTCAACGTCGACTACGCATCGTTTCTGTTCGTGAAGGCGGAGGACACCGCATCCGTCCTGCGGGCGAAGCGGGAAGTCGAGCGGGTGTTGCGCCGACAGCACGGTGAGGAGGACTTCACCGTCCTCACCCAGAGCCAGTTCCTCGGCGCGCTGGACGCGATTTTGCGCATCCTGACCATCGCGCTGTCCAGCATCGCCGCCATCTCGCTCGTGGTCGGCGGCATCGGCATCATGAACATCATGCTGGTGTCGGTGACCGAGCGGACGCGCGAGATCGGCATCCGCAAGGCTTTGGGGGCGCGCCGAGCCGACATCCTCACCCAGTTCCTGATCGAGGCCGTCGTGATCAGCCTCCTGGGCGGCGTGTTGGGCATGGCGGTGGGGCTGGCCGGTTCGTGGGGCATCTCCGCACGGCTGCTCGGCCAGGCGCCGACGCTGGCGGCCACGCTACCGATCGTCGTGCTGGCCTTCAGCTTCTCGGTGGTCGTGGGCGTCGTCTTCGGCGTCTATCCGGCCTGGCGTGCGGCGCGCCTCAACCCGATCGACGCTTTGCGGTACGAGTAGGGCGTCTGGGGATGGACTACGGACGTGCGAGAATGGGTGACCTAGGGGCGTCCACCGTCTCCACACCGGCGAGGGCTTCGCGCACCAGTGAGTCCACGTCCAGTCCCGTTTCCGCGGCCTGGGCTTCCTCGACCGTGGGCCGAGTGCGCGGCCGGCGCGGCACGAACAGTGTGCAGCAGTCGTCGTAGGGCAGCACCGAGATCTCGTACGTGCCGATCCGCCGGGCGATCTCCGTGATCTCCTGCTTGTCCAGCCCAATCAGCGGGCGCAGCACCGGCAGACGCGTCGCGTCGCCGATCGCCCGCACCGCTTCGATCGTCTGACTGGCTACCTGCCCCAAACTCTCGCCGGTCACGAGCGCGTCCGCGCCCACCTGGTCGGCCAGGCGTTCGGCGATCCGCATCATCGTCCGTCGCATCACAACCGTCCAGAACGGCTCGCTCACGCTGTCGCGGATGGCGCGCTGGACGTGGGCAAACGGGGCGACGTGCAGCCGCAGCGGCCCGCACCACGCCCGCAGCCGTTCGACAAGGGCGACCACCTTGTCGCGCGACCGGTCGCTGGTGAAGGGGAATGCGTGGAAGTGCAGGGGTGTGACCTCCATCCCACGCTTGGCCATCATCCACAGCGCCACGGGGCTGTCGATCCCCCCGGACAGTAGCCCCACGACGCCGCCTCCCGTGCCGACTGGTAGCCCGCCGGGTCCGGGGCGCACTTCCGTGTAGAGGTAGGCGGCGTCACGGATCTCCACCCGCAGATGCACGTCGGGGGCGCGCATGCGGACCCCCAGCCCGGCGAACCGGCCCTGCAGGTATGAACCCAGGTGGCGGTCCAGGTCGGACGACGTCAGCGGGAAGGCCTTATCCCGTCTGCGCGTCTCGACCCGCAGCGTCGCCGCACCGACCTGGCGCTCTGCCGCGGCCAGCTGCTGTCGTACGAGTTCTTCCGCCGCCTGCTCGATGCGTTCCACCACCGCCGGTACCCGCACCGCCGGACTGAACGCGGCGACGCCGAACGTCTTCCCGACCGCGTCCAGCGCGCTCACGCCCAGCCGACCGGGGATGACGATGTGGTCGAAGTGGTTTTCCACCGCCCGCCCGGTCGCCCGACGCAGGTTGGCGCACAGCCGGGAGACGAAGTAGGCGCGGTTGCCCCGCTTCAGCCCAACCTCTCCGTAACGGACCAGTGTCACGCTCTCCATCGCCACGACCCCATCCTACCGACTCCTCGGTGCCAGGCACACCAACCTGCGCCAAACGCCTTCCCCGGGGCGGCTACCGCCGGCACGAACGGTGCCTGACACCCTTGGAAGTGTCATCGTGGGGTGCTGGTTGGTCGGAATCGACCCCAAACGGTGCCAGGCACGCTGCACGGGCGGCGGTCCCCCTGCTACAGCCGGACCGCCGACAGATCTTCCACGGCGGCCCGGATGGCCCGGGCGGCGGCCAGAACTTCCGCCTCGGTGTTCTGCGGCCCCAGGCTGACCCGGATGCTGCTCATCGCCTCTTGTTCACTGCGCCCCATTGCGAGGAGGACGTGGCTGGGGCGCGGCTTGCGCGAGTGGCACGCCGACCCCGTCGACACGTACACCCCTTCCGCTGCAAGGCGGTGAACCAACGTCTCGCCCCGTAGGCCCGGCACCGAGAAGTTCAGGATGTGCGGGGCCGTGCGTTCCGCCTGTGCGGGGGTGTTCCACGCAAGGCCGGGGATCGTGTTCAGGGCTTCCCGCAGCACGTCGCGCAGGCGCTGAAGGTGGTCCAACATGGTGGGGCCGGACTGCTGCCAGATGCGCAGCGCGGCCCCAAAGCCTGCAGCCCCTGGAACGTTCTGGGTGCCGGCCCGCAGGCCACCCTCCTGATCACCGCCGACCAGCAGCGGTACCAGTCGGATGCCGCGCCGCACGTACAGAGCCCCGATTCCCTTGGGGCCGCCGATCTTGTGGGCGGACACCGTCACCAGATCCACGCCCTGCGCTTTGGGATCGACGTCCACGCGGCAGAACGCCTGCACCGCGTCGGTGTGGAGTACCGGGCGACGGCCGTAGCGGGCTGCGACATCGTCCAGGATCCTGGCGATCTCACGGATGGGCTGTACGGTCCCGACCTCGTTGTTCACCCGCATCACGCTGACGATCGACGTGTTGGGGCGGACGAGTTCTCGGAGCGCGTCCAGCCGCACCTGGCCGTCGGCATCCACGGGCGCCACGTCCACCGCCACACCCCGCTCGGCCAGCCGCCGTGCGGCTTCCAGCACGGAGGAGTGCTCCACGGCACTGACGACGACGTGCGGATGGCGGCGGTTGGCGGCGACACCGAACAGCGCCAAGTTGTTGGACTCCGTCCCGCCCGACGTGAAGATGACCTCGGAGGGATCGGCTCGGAGGCCATCCGCCACGACGCGGCGAGCCTCCTCCAGGACGGCTTCCGCCTCCATCCCCATGCGGTGCAGGGACGACGGGTTTCCGAAGGGGCCGGCCGACACCTCTGCTGCCGCTGCCACCGCCTTCGGAAACGGCGGCGCGGTCGCACTGTTGTCGAGGTAGATCCTCCGCATCCGAATCTCCGAGTTTCAAGACTTTGCCTCCAGCGACGCCCTCCGGCCACCCTTTCCATCCTAGCCTGGCCCTGCTCCCGGTACCAGGAACCCGTACCAGGAACCCGTACCAGGAACCAGTACCAGGAACCCGTACCAGGAACGGGCAGGATTTCCGCCTCATGGGCCGAACTTGATCAAGGATTTTGGCGAAAAACCTCTGCAAGCATTCGGAAACCGAACCCCGAGGCCCGGCAGGTATGGCGGAACGCGCGACCGGACGCGACGACGCGGCGACTGACGGGAGTGAGGTGCTGCCCACCAGGCCCGACTCCCGGACCGGAGCAGCAACCCGCGGGGGGCTTGATGCCAGGTCACGGCTGGCGCGGCTCGCCCGGCAGGAGGCCCTCCCCATCGAGGTGCCCGCCCCGCGTCCCCCACGCGGAGGCCGACGTCCCTTCACTGAAAGCCGAGAGGATCTCATCCGCCGGCTGCTGGACCCCGAGCTCACCCTCCAGGAAGCCTCGCTCATCCTGAACCTGAGCAAGGCCACGATCCGCCGTTACACCGACCAGGGGAAGCTGCGGTGCACCCGCACCGCCGGCGGCCAGCGTCGGTTCCGCCTCTCCGACCTGCTGGCCTTGATGGAGGGACAGGACTCGTGAAGTGCGGAGTCCGCTGCCCGCTCCTGTGGCTCTGACCATCGGCATGTTCACCGACTCCTACCGCCCCCGGATCAGCGGAGTGGTGCACTCGGTCGGCACCCTGGCCCGCTGCCTCCGCGCCCGCGGCCACAGGGTCCACATCTTCGCCCCGCACTACCCCGGTCAGGTCGACGACGAGCCAGACGTGCACAGGCTGCCTTCCCTCGTCATCGGGAAAAACCGGGACTTCCCGGTCCTCTTGCCGACCGTGGGGCCTCTGCGCCGGATCGAGAGGGAACTGGGACTGGATGTGCTGCATGCGCACTCCCCATTCGTCGCCGGACACCTGGCGATGCGGGTGCGCGACGGCCGACCGGTGGTGTTCACGCACCACACCCTCTATGCGGAGTACGTGCACTACGCGCCTGGGATCCCGTCCCCGCTGGCGCGCTGGTGGGTGCGTCGCCGCGTGCGGCGCTTTTGTGACCGATGCGACGTGGTGATCGTCCCGACCCGGGTGATCGGCCGGATGCTGCGCGATCACGGCGTCCGAGCGCGGATCGACGTCATCCCCACCGCAGTCCTGGACCTCAACGCCATCGGACGGATCCCTCCGATCTCTCGGGAACCGTTCGGCGATGCACCCCTGGTCGTCTGCGCCGGGAGGATGGCTCCGGAGAAGAGCATGGACTTGGTGCTCGAGGCGTTCGCCGTCGCCCGGGCACGGCACCCCGCCCACCTCGTCATGGTGGGCGGCGGACCCGCCCTCCCCCAACTCCAGGGCCTCGCCGTGCGCATGGGCATCGCCGACCACGTCACGTTCGTCGGTGAACTGCCGTACGAATCCGCGATCGCGTGGATGAAGGCCGCCGACGTGTTCGCGTTCGCCTCCCAGACCGAGACGCAGGGGCTGGTCGTACTCGAGGCCATGGCCTGCGGCGTTCCGGTGGTGGTGGTCGCCGCCGCCGGGGTGGTCGAGGCGGTTGAGCACGGGCAGACCGGGCTGCTCACCGAACCCGATCCCGTTTCGCTGGGAGAGGCGATCGGCCGCGTCCTGGCCGATGAGGATCTCCGTCGCACCCTGGGGGAAGGGGGCCGCCGCGCGGCGCAGGCGTACTCGGCGGAAGCGGTGACGGAGCGCACGCTGCGGGTGTACGCGTCGGTAGCGGGCGGGACCGGCTAGGGGCGCTGCTGCCGGCGCCCGGAGGGCCTTGCAACCGCCGCGCCAGCGGTTCAAAGTAGGGGCTGAGGCCGTCACAGCGAGATCACGCCGAAGTCCGCAGCTTTTGACGCAGCGCACACGGAGGAACGCGATGCACCTCAAGCGCCTCGAACTGCAGGGTTTCAAGACGTTCGCCGACCGCACCGAGCTCGACTTCGGCCCCGGCATCACCGCGATCGTCGGCCCCAACGGATCCGGCAAGAGCAACATCTTCGACGCGATCCGCTGGGTGCTGGGCGAGACGTCGTGGCGCGCGCTGCGCACCCACCGCATGGACGACGTGATCTTCGCCGGCGCCGCCGATCGCCGCGCACACGGACTCGCCCAGGTCGACCTCACGATCGACAACGAGTCCGGCATGCTCCCCGTGGACTTCGCGGAGATCACCGTCACCCGCCGCGCGACCCGGGCCGGGGAGGGGGAGTACTTCCTCAACCGCGTACCGTGCCGGTTGCGCGACATCCAGATGCTGTTCTTGGGCACGGGGCTCGGCGGCCGATCGTACGCGATGATCGGACAGGGCGAAGTGGACGCTATCCTCGACGCCTCACCCGAAGAGCGGCGTGCGCTGCTGGAGGAAGCCGCCGGGTTGGCCCGCTACAAGCGCAAGCTGCGGGAGACCGAGCGCCGCCTGCTCCAGGCGCAGCACAACCTTGTGCGGATCACCGACCTCCTCGCCGAACTCGACGACCAGAAAAACCGCCTGGCATCCCAGGCCGAGGTCGTACAACGCTACCGGGACTACGAACGGAGGGCAAAGCAGACCGAACTGTACATACGTGTGGAGGAAACCCGTCGCTTGCGGGCGGCGGCCAAACGCGTCGCCGCGCAGTACGAGGCCGCATCCCAGCGCCGCGACCACGCCAGGGAGGAGGTGCGCACCGCAGAGCGCGAGCTGACCCAGACCCGCCAGCGCCTGCAGGAGGTGGTGCGCGCGCACGACGCCGCCCAGCAGGAACTCGTGAAGGCGGTGGGGAGCCTCAGCGAGGCGGCCAGGGCCATGGATCTGGTTGGGGAGCGGCTGCGGGCGGCGACCGAGCGCGGCGAGCGGCTGCGGGAGGACCTGGCCCAAATCGAAGCGGATCGCGAGCGCGCGGCGTCCGCGGTCGAAGACCTGCGGTCGCAGCACGTTAGGCTGGGCTCCGAGGTGATCGCGCTGCGCGCGACCTGCGCGCAGGCCGAAGCCCGGTTCGAGGGCGCGACGAGGGATCTGCACGACGCGGAAGTCGGCGCGGACCAAGCCCGCTCCGATCTGGTGGAGTTGCAGCGCGCCCGCTCGCAGACCGCGGCAGAACTCGCGGCCCTGGCAGAACGGATGGCCGCCGTGCGGTCCCAGGAGCACGACGCCCGCGCGCAACTGGAACGGATGCAAGAAGAGCGCGTTTCGACCGAGACCCGGCGCGCCGACCTGGAACGCGAGGTCGCCGCGGTCTCCGAGCGTCTACGTGCGGCGCGGTCCGCACTGGACGAGCTGAGCGCCGAGCGCGGCACGCTCGCCGCCGAGCTGGACCGGATCACTGCGCGGGAGCACTCCATCGCCTTTGATCGGCAGGCGCACCTGACCCGTCTGCGGCTGCTCGAAGAGGCGCAGGCGGAGTTGCTAGGCTACGAACAGGGCGCCCGAGAAGTCCTCCTCGCCCAACGCGCCGAACCCGAACGGTTCAGGGGGGTGCGCGGCGCGCTCGTCGATTTCGTGGACACCGACCGCGACCACCGCGCCGCCGTGGAGGCCGCGCTCGGCGACCGGCTGTTCGGACTCGTCACCGACTCGGTGGCCGCCGCGCGGACGGCGCTGGAGTACCTGCGCGAACACGGCACCGCCCGCGCCACGCTCCTGCCGCTGGATGCGGTGCCCGACGCCCCCAACGCGCCGGACCGTCCCGCCGGATCGGATGTGGTCGGCGACGCGTTCGACCTGGTGCGGTGTGCGCCGATGGTCGAACCGTTCGTGCGCGCCGCCCTGCGCGGGGCGGTGGTCGTCGACGACCTGGACGCCGCGCTGCGTCTGCGCGGGGCCGGTTACGGCGGCCGGATCGTCACGCTGGCGGGCGAGGTACTCGACCCCGACGGCGTGCTGTCAGGCGGGCGTAGAGGCGACAACCGACCACTGGGGCGTCCGCAGGAGATCGCGACGCTCCGATGCTCGATCGCCGCCGCCGACGCGCGCGCCGCCGAGTTGCAGGCGCGACGGGAGGAGGTCACCCAGCGACTCGCCCGCCTCGACGCCCGGATCTCCTCCACCTCGGAGTTGGTCGATGCGGAGCAGGCGCGGCTCGGGCGAGCCCGGCAAGCGGCGGCCATGGTCGCCGAAGAGCTCAGCCGCCGCCCGCGGGTCGAGCACGACCTCGAGGTGCGCTACGGCAAATTGCGCGTGGCGCTGGAGGAGCTTCGGTCGCAGGAACAGCGGCTGCAGGCCGACCTCGCCGCGCTGGACGCCGAGCTCGGGCAGGCCGAGCGCGCGCTGGCAGTGGCGCGCGAGCGCGCCGAGTCCGCCGAGCAAGCCCGTCGGGCAGTGTGGGATGAGTTGACCGCCCTGCGCATTCGGGTTGCCGAAGCCGAGACGGCGCATACGGGCCTGGGTCTGCGGCTGCAGGAGCGGGAGGCTGACCTGACCAGGATAGAGGCGCGCGCAGCGGCGTTGCGCTCGGACATCGCGCAAGGGGCGGCGCAGTCCGCCGATCTCCAGGCCGAGCACGCCGCGGCCCAGTCGCGCCTGGATGTACTGCGCGACGCGGAAGCCCACGCGCGGGAGCGCATTCAGACGCTGAGCACCGAGCGGGACGCCCTCGAAGCCGCGATCGTCGAACTGGAGGCGCGCTCACAATCCGCGCGCGCCGCCGAGCGTGAGCAGGAAGAAGGCGTGCACCGTCTGGAGGTCCGCCGCGCGCAACTCGAAGCCGAGCAGGAAGCCGCCGCGCGGCGCATCCTCGACGAGCACGGGATCCCCTTCGAAGAGGCCGAGGCCGCATCGCCTGACCGGATCGACCGGGACGCGTTGCTCGACGAGCTGGAGGGCCTGCGTGGGTTGATCGCGTCGCTGGGGCAGGTGAACCTGCGTGCGATCGACGAGTACGAGCAGGTCTCCTCGCGCTGCGAAGAGCTGCGCGCCCAGGCCGACGACCTGACCGCCGCGCGGGAGGCGCTGCTCGAGCTGAGCGGACGTCTGGAGCACATCCTCAAGCGCAGGTTCGCGGAGACCTTCGACGCGGTCGATGCCCAGTTCGCCGACTGCTTCCGCCGGCTGTTCGGCGGCGGGACCGCCTCGTTGCGGATCGTCACCGACGACAAAGGTGAAGAGGGGATCGAGATGCTCGCCCAACCCCCCGGCAAGAAGGTGAAGTCCTTGGGTGCGCTGTCGGGTGGGGAACGGGTGATGGTTGCCCTGGCCCTGGTGTTCGCGCTGCTGCGTGTGCACCCCAGTCCGTTCTGTGTTTTCGACGAGATCGAGGCGGCTCTCGACGACGTCAACACCCGCCGCGTGACCGATCTGCTGCACGAACTGTCGCGACGCACCCAGATCGTGATCATCACCCACAACAAGGCGACGATGGAGTCCGCCGACGTCCTGTACGGGGTGACGATGCATGAACCGGGTGTGTCTTCGATCGTCTCAGTTCGGATGGCCGAGCGAGAGACCGCGGCCCGCGAACCCGTAGCCGCCCGGTAGCAAACGGTCTCTGACACCAGGTGTCAGAGACCCCACGGTGAGCCGGAACCGAAAGGCAAAAGGACCTGGTCGGGGTTCCAATCGGGCTTGCGGTTCGCGTGGAACAACGCAAAGACCTGGCTTCTCAGCCTGAGGGCTTCGCAGTCCACGACCCACGCCCTTCCCGTCCGGAACGGAATCCGGTCTTTGCCCGCCACCACTTCTCGCTCGTGGGCGCGTGCGGCGGTGTGCAGCAGGTGTCCTGGCGGAATCGGTGTCCCCCGCGCGACGGAGTACTTCATGGACCGGGACGAAACGCTGACGTCGACCGCAAGCCCGGTCCGCTCCTCGGCGCCAAGCAGCAGTGCGGCCTGCTCGCCGTCCACCATGCGGACCATCCGCGCGACAACGGCAACGCATGCGTGAGGAGCCAGCAACCCCAGTTGGACGCACACCGCCGTGGCCGAAGCCCCTGTCGCGTCGTAGAGCACCGGCACCAGGCGGATCCCGAAACCGCGTTCGCGCCACGTGCGCACCACGAGGTCCCGCGGCACGAGGAACTCGGCCGCGCCGATGTTGCACAGACGCTCGCACGTGCGTTCGAAATCCTCCTGGCGGGGGTATTGGTCGTGCAGCAGCGCCAGCAGCGAATCGTCCCGACGGATCAGGTGGTGTGCGATCTCGTGGTAGGCGGTGAACAGGGCCCGCCTGGCAGGGCGACTCGGGTCGACAACGACCGCGTCCCCCACCAGGCCGCCCTCCCACTCTGCGAGGTCGCCTCGCAGCGTGCGCAACCCGAGCGCTGTGGCCAGAGCTTCGGGATCATGGCAGCTGGGGTGCTCGCGGCAGACGCGCCGCACGAGGTCGATCATCCGGGTTTCCAGTTCGTCGTCTGGGGTCACGGTTCGGAGGTCCGGTCGTCCGGGGGGATCAGCAGCCGTCGGATGTTGAGGTAGAGCAACTCCCAATCTTCCTTCGTGCGGGGCCTACGGCCGCGCAACTCGATCCGGCTCAGGTCGCGGGCCGTCTCGATGTCCACTCTTCCTTCTTTCACGAGTTCTGCCAGACCGGGGGGCAGCCCCTCGGGCGTCGCCTCGCCGGCTTCTTCCACGCCGGACAACAGGTCCAGCACCGACATATCGTAGGCCCGCGCCAGCCGCTCGAGGGTCTCGAAGCTCGGGTTGGACCGCCCCCGCTCCAGGTCGGACAGGTAAGAGACCGACAGGCCGGTCTTCTCGCGGACGTCGACGAGAGTCAGGCCGCGGTGGCGCCGCACCTCGCGGAGGCGTTCGTGCAGCCGCATGCGCCCATTGTAACGCCCCCGCTGATCGATCCAGAACACCACGGAGCGGGACGTGTGGCCATGCGGAGCCCGGCAGTACGCCGGCGCCGCGTCCTCCGGCGTCTCGGTGCCGAACCGGAATGACCCACGGTACCAACGCCGCCCGGAGGGGTATTGACATCCACGCCGTCTGCGTTCGCCGCCGGTCGGATGGCCTCTCGTGGATCCACACCGAAGTTGTTTGACGAGCTGACGGCCGTGTGCTACCTGTAGCGTAGAAAAACGGTCAGAGAATTTCGGAACCACAGGGGTCCCAAGCTCCCCACAGTCCCCAACGTCGCCGCAGCGTTTGCTTCGCGAGATCTGGCCGGACCACCTGGGCATACGAGTCAATCGGGATCGGGGTGCGAAAACTGGCAGGCGGCGCGTTCACTCCGGAGAGGAGCCGGTGCACACGGCTAGGCGGTGATGGCCGACCCGTCACCGGGAGGCAGCGGTGACCGCGTGGTTCGAGTTCGGCATCGGGATCCTGATGGGCGCGCTCGCCGCGGCCGTCGTCGTGTGGGCTCGTGCTGAAGCACGGCGCCGACGGGACGAATCCGAACTGGCGGCGTTGCGCGAGCGCGTACGCAGTCTGGAGACCGAGCGCTTGGAACAGGCGCGTAGGCTCGAGGAGGCCTCGGGCCGGGAAGAGGCGTTGCGCCGCAGCCTCCACGAGGAAGCCACGCGCCGTGCGGCCGCTGAATCCGAAGCCGCACGGATCCGCGACCTGGAGGCCGTCGCTGGCGAACGCGAGAGCGAGTTGACGACTTTGCGCAGCCGTCTGGCCGAGCTGCAGGGGCAACTGCAACACGAGCGACGTGCGACCGACGAGAAGCTCGCGCTGCTCAACGAAGCGCAGACGAAACTCTCCGACGCGTTCCGTTCGCTTTCGGCCGAGGCGCTGCGAACCAACAACGAAGCCTTCCTGCAGCTGGCGCGCGAGAACCTCGCGAAGTTCCAGCAGGCCGCCCAGGCGGACCTCGGTGCCCGTCAGAAGGCGGTCGAAGACCTGGTGAAGCCGCTGCACGAACAGATGGACAGAGTCCGCACCTACCTGGCCGATCTGGAGCGGCAGCGCGTGAGTGCTTACGCCGCCCTCACCCAGCAGTTGCGGGAGCTTGCGGAGTTGCACCTGCCGCGGCTGCACAGCGAGACCGCCAACTTGGTGAAGGCGTTGCGGCAGCCGACCGCGCGCGGCCGGTGGGGCGAACTGCAGCTGCAACGGGTCGTCGAGATGGCCGGTATGCAGCCCCACTGCGACTTCGTCGAGCAGGCCACCGGTCAGGGAGAAGACGGCCGTCTGCGGCCCGATTTGATCGTGCAGCTGCCCGGCGGTAGGCGTCTGGTCGTGGACGCCAAGGCGCCGGTCGAAGCCTACCTGGGCGCGATCGAAGCTCCCGACGAGGACAGCCGCCGTCGCCTGCTCGCCCAGCACGCGACCCACGTGCGCAACCACATCGCGAACCTGGGCCGCAAGTCCTACTTCGACCAGTTCGAGGTCACCCCCGACTTCGTCGTCATGTTCATCCCGGGCGAGGCCTTCTTCAGCGCGGCCCTGGAGGTGGACCCCGGCCTGATTGAGTTCGGCGTCGGCCAGCGGGTGATCCCCGCCAGCCCCACGATCCTCATCGCCCTGCTAAAGGCCGTGGCGTACGGATGGCGGCAGGAAGCCCTCGCGCAAAACGCCTACCAGGTGGCCGAGTTGGGTAAACAACTGTACGAGCGCATCGCCAACCTCGCCGAACACTGGGTGACGGTCGGCAGGCGCCTGGGCCGCACCGTGGAAGCGTACAACGCTTCCGTTGGCGCACTCGAGAACAGGGTACTGGTCTCCGCACGCCGCTTCGAAGCGCTGCGGGCCGCGCCCGACGGCGCGCAACTGCCTGACCTGCAGCCAGTCGAAGCTCTCCCGCGCCCCCTCACGGCTCCGGAGCTTTCCCCGGACCCGGAAGGAGGTGAGGGTGACCCCCGGGCAGCGGACGAGGTCGAACGGTAGTGGAAAACGTCTGTGGGCCGTCGCGACCTCGGAGCCACCGGGAGCGTCGAGTCTCGGATCTCAATGCATCGGGAGGTCCCCGGGGGACTACGACACGATCGGGAGGCGAAGGAGATGACTGATTTGAGTTTGGACGTCCTTCACAACGCCGTGGTGGGAGCTGCGGCGGCGTTCCGGTGCCGTCGGCGGCTCCAGCCCGCTGGTGGCCCAGGCGACAAGGTGTTTCCGCCGACCTTTGCAGGGGCGATGTATGCCATCGAGAAACGACGCATTCCTGGGCGCGACGAGCCAGTCACATGTGTTCTGCTCGACAGCGTGCAGAGCCAGGCCAACCGGATGGAGGCTGCGCTCCAGGAGGCGGTGGATGCCGGCCGGCTCAGGCTGCCCCTCATCGTCGTCGACTTCTCGGAGCACGACCCGACGGGGGACCTCGAGGCGGACAAGGCGGCTGGACGGCTAATCGACAAGGTCGGCCGGATTACGAGCTTGCAGGTCCCCCATCGCTTGGCGGACGCCACGTTGCGCTACAGCCAGCTCGACGGCCAACCGTTCCGCAAGTCACCGAGGGGCAAGACGCTCAATGCGGTAGGTCTGGCGAACGCGACGCCGCTCTTCGAGCTCTGCCCCACGGCGCTCGTCTTCGGCATGTGGGACTCGACCGGCCCGAAAGGCGGACTCGGCGCCAAGTTCGAGCGGGCCCTGGTTTCGGAGATCGTGGGCGTGGGGGCGGCGTGGGAAGCCGATTATCGGGCCCGCGGCGTGCGGCGCGACCCGTTCGAAACGAGCAAGAACGTGCGCGTCATTCCCTCTGAGGATCGGACGACATTCCGGGTGGCCGAGGCGAACGAGCGCGGGGCCGTCCAGCCGTCGAAGCTCGGGCTGTCGAGCGTGCCGTTCGAGTTGCCGAACTCCGGCCTCACCATCGAGTACGCGGAGCAGACGACCACGCTGTCGCTCATTGCGCTGCGCCGGTTGCGATTCCCCCTCGATGGCCAGCCGCCGCGGGGAGAAACGGACGTGGCGGCGCGCACCGTCCTGGCCGCGCTCGGTCTCACTGCTGCCACGCTCGCCTTCGAGGCCGGCACCGACCTGCGATCACGCTGTCTCCTGTGGCCGGACGGACCGATGGTGTGGGAGCTGCTCGACCGGCCCGGCGCCGAGCCCCAGCGCTTCACGCTCAGCGGCGACGAGGCGGTCGCGCTGCTGTGCAAGGCAGCGGCTCGCGCGAAGGAGCAGGGGCTCCCCTGGCCCGAGGAACCTATCGTGTTGAAGCCCTTGCCGGAGCTGGTGGAGCTCGTTCGGCTGAGTCAGATCGAAGCGATGAAGGAGACCGCTCCGGAGGCCTGACGGTGCTCGCCGTAGGAATTCGCTATCTCAACGGGTTTGTCGCGGCGAGTGAAGCTGACGCGCGGGATCGCCCCGAGTGGCCGCCCCATCCCGCGCGGATCTTCATGGCGCTCGCGGCGGCGCACTTCCAGACGGGGCAGGCCCCCGAGGAACGCCAGGCCCTCGAGTGGCTGGAGTCGCTTCCGCCGCCTTCGTTGCGCGCGCCCGCGCACGCGCCACGGGCGGTCGTCACGCACTACGTGCCTGTCAACGACAAGCCGGGCGACAAGACTAACCCGCCGACCGCCGTCATCCAGTCCGTTCCTCAACTCGCCCGCGACCGCCAGCCGCGGAGTTTCGCACGGGCCTGGCTCGACGAGGACCGGGTGTATCTCGTCTGGCCCGACGCTGTGGCGCCGGAACCCGTGGCCCGTGCGCTGGCGGCGCTCGTCACCAAGGTCACTCGGGTCGGGCACTCGATGTCGCTCGTGCAGATGTGGATAGCGGCCCCAGAGGAAGCCGGCGAGCCCAACTGGATCCCGGACGACGAGCGTGCGGAGATCCACCTGCGGGTCCCTGGCCCCGGGCTGCTCGCAGACCTCGAGCGGCGGTACAACGAGGCGGCGGTGGAGACGTACGCAGCGCTCCTCGTCGCCGCAGAAGATGGAGACGCCAAAACCCGGCGCACGGCGAAGAAGCGCTT